>JAMPKV010000004.1:300000-415818 GCA_039962225.1 Microcoleus sp. AS-A8 | reverse complement strand
AGAACAGCTATGTCTTTTCGATTTTTTGATTGGTTGAACCTAAATCATGACGTATTTGCTGCTTATAAAGCCAGTTTAGGGTTTATTTGGGCTTAATTTTTGTCTAAGTCCCGATAAGACCATCCCCTGTAATAGCGGGATGATTTGAATCTGGGGTATTTGCCTAAAGCCTGAAAAAAGCGATGATACGCCAAGTCAACGCGCTTTACCGTTGCTTGCAAGGCTTGATAACCTAACTCTTTATAGTCAGGAAAATGCTCCTTGAATTTAGGTAAAGCGTTCTGCTGGTCGAAGTAATTGATAGAGCGACCTTCGCGCTGATATGCTGTCTTCCTTTCGGCAAGACAGGCATTAAATAAATCTTTATGAAGCCTGCGCCAAGAGGTTAAACGCCAGAAGTTTTACTCTGTAGTTTGTGCCACAGGAAGAGTAACCAGCACAGTTGTTTGTTCATCAGGAATGCTCTCTATTGTGAGTGTTCCAGCGTGTAATTCACTCAGGCATTTCGCAATTGTCAGCCCCAACCCAGAACCTTGTTGTTCGTAGAGTTTACGCTCAAATTGCCTGTAAGCTCCCACTTGGGCAATCTGTTCTGCTGTCATGCCTCGTCCCTTGTCACTCACCGCTAGAGTAAAGGTATTGTTCGATAACGTGCTGGTGACCGTTACTAATGTCCCTGCACTCGAAAATTTGAAGGCGTTTTGTGTCAGTTCTTCAACCAACTTATTCAGGTAATTGGTTGAAATCTGGACATTAGTATCTTGAAGTTCTAAGTGCAAATCAGCTTCCCGGTTGCTCTGTCTAGCTTGAAGGCTTGCCTGGGAAGCAATGAGTGTCTTAACTGAACTAGTGTGATGAGTTTGGAGCGACTTAACTTTCTCACTATCAGTTACGATTAGCTCTAGTTCGGCATACAGCAAAAAATTCTGGATGAGCCGATATAATCGTTGACCCGATGTCCGGATGTCAGAAAGCATCTCCTGAACCTCAGACGGTTCAAGCGTTTCATATTCGGCAATTAGAAATTCTGAACAACCTATAATGCCATTGAGGGGAGTCCGCAGTTCGTGCGGAAGTGACTGGGTGATACTACTACGCAATTCGTTGAGTTTTTGCGCTTGTTGTTTCTCTATCGCAGCTTTTTTTGCCAGTCTTGTATTAATCGCCTGTAGGAGTTCTCTGGGTCTAAATGGCTTAGTTACATAATCGTCCGCTCCTAAAGACATCCCCTCACGCAGATCAGATCTATCAACTTTAGCCGTGAGAAAAATGAAGGGAATTGTGGCAGTAACGGGATTTTGACGCAACGCCTGTAACACCCCATGACCATCAAGTTGTGGCATCATCACATCGCAGATAATTAAATCAGGTCGATGAGAGAGGGCTAACTGCACGCCAGTAGCACCGTTGTCAGCAGCAACCGCGTTAAACTCCTCCGCCGACAACAGATCTAAAATATTGGCTCGGACTGACGGTTCGTCTTCTATAATCAAAATCTTTTTCATCGGTTCGGCTTCTAATCAGTTAAGTTGTTGCAACCGTTAAAAATTTTTGAGTCGGACAATGGCTAAATTTAGCGGCAAAGAGATGGCCATCGCCTGATATCACTTTTCAAGAACTACTAGGAAGTGATAAAGAAAACTCACTGGAGATACTAAAATTTTGAGAATAAGCTTTAGGCTCGTTGTGACTCAATACCGTGTCGATTAACGGCAGCGTTACCGTAAATGTAGTGCCAACCCCAACTTGGCTCTCTACTGTAATGTGACCACCATGTAAGTCTACAGACTTTTTGACAATGGCAAGACCGAGTCCTGTCCCAGCAATAGTGCTAACATTCTTAGCTCGATAGAATGTCTCAAACAATCGTTGTTGGTCGTCTTCAGGAATACCAAGTCCTTGGTCTCTAATCCGAAACTTCGCTTCTCCATCGTGGCAATTTACTTCAAAATGTACAGTGCTGTTGGTTAGTGAGTACTTAATGGCATTAGAGAGCAAATTAGAAAAGATATGCCGCAACAGCTTCTCATCCATGCGTGCTGTAGTGCATTGCCCCCGCTTAACAAAAGCGATCGTGTGCTTGCTGCCAGTACTCAGTTGCAATTCTGTTACCAAATCGCCGCAGAATTTGTCCAAATCTAGTGGAGAAGGCTTAAACTCTAGCTTTCCGGCTTCGGCTTGACCGAGTAACAGCACATCATCTAATAGGTGGGTCATCCGTTGGACAGCCGTTTGAATGCGTTGGAGGTGTTCAAGTCTTTTCTCCTCAGTCCATTGTCTTCCGTAAAGTTCTAACAAGTCGGCAGAACTAAGAATTGTGCATAGTGGAGTGCGGAACTCATGGCTTGTCATGGTGATGAAGTGAGACTTGAGTTCGCTCAGTTCCTTTTCTTTTTGCAACGCTTTGTAAATCTCTGCTTCTGCCTGCTTGCGTACCGTTATATCCTGAGCGAGGCCAGCAAAGCGGTAAATCTGCCCGGTTTCGTCTTTGATGGGAAAGGCGCGATCGCGTATCCAACGGATCGAACCATCTGGTTTGATAATCCGATACTCCTGATCCATACCACTATGAAAATTAGCCTTTGCTTGTTGGCGATCGGCTGGATGAATCGCATCTATCCAGGTGGTAGCTTGTGCATACAGTGAAGCGCGAGTTCGACCCCAGACTTCTTCGTAGGCAGGACTGACGTAAACGCAATGTAGCTGGTTCAAATGCGTAGTTGACATCCAGAAAACTTCATGGATATTTTCCGCTAGCTGCCGAAAGCGCTCTTCGCTTTCCCGAATGGCATCTTCTGCTTGTTGGCGTTGGACTATCTCAACTTCAAGTTGCTGATTTTTCTGTTCTAGTTGAGCTGTGCGCTCTTTGACTCGATTTTCTAACTCTTCATTGAGCTTAGCCAGCGCGTCTTTAGCTCGCTTGCGATCGGTGATATCGCTAAAGGTACAGATGACCTGCACGACGCTACCATCTGCTGCTAGCTGCGGATCGGCACTGACGAGCAACCAGACCCAATCTTGAACAGTGGGATTGTATACACCCATCGCTACGCCTTGGACAAGTTGGCGGGTAGCAATTGCTTGTTGTACCGGATGGTTCTGGCTAGGAAATGGACTGCTGTCTTCGTGAATCACCCGCCAATCTGGATCGGTAGTGGTTTTGCTCAATAATTGGCTTTCTGTTAGTCCTAGCAGCCTAGAAGCGGTCTGATTACACAGGAGGATTTCTGTTTGCGACCCGATTAACAGCACGCCAACCTGCATACCTTTTATGAGAGTTGCCAAGCGCCTTTCGCTTTCTTGTGATGTCTCTAGAGCTTGGAGAGCAGTTCTTTGATCGCACAGTAACACCAGTAAGGTCAAGCTCAAGATGATGAGCGTTGCAATCCCAATTGCTGTAGCCAACAACTGAGTATCTAATGTGGGAGATGGGGATGTTTCGACTGACGAAGTGGGTAGGAAACGAGCCGCTTCCATGCCTGTGTAATGCATTCCACAAATCGCTACTCCCATTATCAGAGCACCGCAAAGTTTCAACCCAAATTTTGGGGTTTGTTCTCGAAGCTTAAAGGCGAGCCACAAGGCCACACAAGAGGCAAAGATGGCAATGGCGACTGAAAGAGCTACAAGCATCCAGTTGTACTGGATGTGTGCTTGTACCCGCATAGCGTTCATACCCAGGTAGTGCATTGAGGCGATCGCCAGCCCCAAAACGATGCCACCCCCCATCAACTGAAGAAGACTCGGCTGTTTTGTGTGACTTACCCAAAACAGAGCTATCCCGGAGGTGAGAACAGTAACTAACACAGACAACAGCACCCTTGGCACGTTGTAGGTAAGTGGAACGGGTAAGCAGAAGGCAAGCATTCCGACAAAGTGCATCGACCAGATACCGATACCCATGACCAGTGCGCCACCAATCACCCTGGCGATCTGGGTACGCTTGGGGGCTGTCGTCACTTGCCCCGCTAGAGTTAGCGACGTGTAGGATGCAACAATGGCAAGCAAAATTGAGAAAAGGACGAGTCGCAGGTCGTAGGTACTGGTCATTTCTGGCTCAAGGTAGCTCAATGGAATTGTCTCCTAAAGAGATGGTGGTAGAAGTGGTGAGTAGGAACACAGTTGTTAACATATTGCCAAGCGCGAGCGCACTCCCACACAACACTCTCATCCCCTCGATATGGCAGGGCTTGTTTATGCACTTGGCACTTGCACTTGCTTTGTCGCGAAAAGTTATAGCAAAAGGCAGAGGGCAGAAGGCAGTTCGCGCAGCGTTCTCCGCAGGAGTAGGCAGAAGAGAAAAGATTGACGGGTCAAGGTTTCAGTATTTGGCGAGAGTCAAGAGTCACCTTGGCGACTGCTATACCTTTTATCGACGCTTCAAGTAATTAATAATGTTTTGGGTTTGAGAAAAAGATAGTTTTGGGTCAGACCCCTTCTTGACATAATTGAATTAACCTTTTTCAACTGGACAGTTATTTCCGCCATGTTGGACTAGCTAACTCTTGAGCTTAGTATGAGTCTTCTTAAGATTTCATCCGAGAAATTACTGAGTCCGCTGTAATCAGGCAATACTACTTAAGGAAAGTGTAGCCAGCAGACTATCTTTGAAATTTTAATCCGAGCAGCTAGTCAGAAAGATAGCATAGAAAATACTACCAAAGTCCCTAAAAAATGTTCCAACAAGTAACGATGTTCGGTATCACTTAGAAAAATATGAAAATTTAGCTTCTCTGGAATCGAATTTAAATCAAGCGCTTCAAAGCCTTTTACCTGATGGCATCCGTTCTTCACGGCAAAAAGTTGCTATTGACTTCACTTGATTCCCTACTATGGAGAATCAAATCTAGAAGAAGCACCATTTATTTATAGGAGCCAATCCAAAAATGGAACTTGATCTTTCTAGGCTTACGCTAGTTTATATGTAATTAAGAAAAGCTAATATATGATGACTATCGTCTTCGCTTCAGAATTTAAAGTAGCTATCGACTGAAAAACAAAAGTTTTCGGTCTACTGGTATTGACTCAATGCCGTTGCCTGTCAGATTCAAAACTGATCGACGCCGCAACAACTACGGCAATTATGGCTTGGCATTGAAGACGATTGGAATAAGTACAAAAACCAGTATAACCCTAAAAGCCACCCCTTTTTGAGCCAAATCTGGACAAAACGCTGGGAAAACATAGGGTGCGTCACGACGCACCCTACAGAAAGATTCCAGATTAAACAGCCGTTGCCGCCGTTTCAGAAGCCGCCGATTGAGGCTGAGGCGCATCCGGTATCAGACGCCCTACCACCTGCTTGACAAATCCCTGCAAAAATGCTGTTCTCTGATTTTGTTGGAACACCGCTTGCAGCGTCTGTCCCAATCGCTCCAGGTTAAACGCTTGCCCAGTGGCTTCGCTAACCTCTTGCTCCTGGAAGTACTCAATCAGACTCAAACCCGCCAATCGGGTTAAATAAGCCGCACTCACACCCTGCACGGCTCCACCGGCAACGTAGGTGAAGGCATTACCTTTAAGAATGCTGCCAATGGTTTGCGTAGTTACTTCCACCAAACCCAACTTGAGCATCAAACTCCCCAAGGTTTTAGCGGCTGCTTGAGCTTGTTGCAACGAAAACTTTTGCTGATAAATCGCCCCTAAATCACTCACCACCTGAGCACTAATCGCCGCCGTTGCTAGCAAATCCAGCGCAGGAACCGGGTTAGCAAACGCCGCCGCCGCCGCAATCCACTGATACTGCTCGATGATGGGTAAAGCGCGATCGCGTCTCACTTGATTCAACGCTGCTTTCACCTCAGCTTTCAGTGCTGCTGCTTCCCGGATTGTTGTTGCCCATACTAATTGCCGATCTTCTTGAGCAATAATGGAACTTAATCGCCCCGTGAGTACCGCCAGATCAGGCGTTTGTTCTTCCATCCACTCTTGCACCGAAGCATCAGCCTGATGCTGACGTACTTTCAATGGTGAAGGGTGAGATGCGATCGCCACTACATCTTCTGCTGCCAATCGTCCCGCCATCCGCTGCCGCAACTGTTGCAGCACAATCGCTCGTTCGGTGGGTAAATACTGGTCTTGTTTGTTAAACACCAGCATCACTCGCTGATTCGCCGCCTTGAGTTGCTGCAAGGTTTGAAATTCAGTATCGGTCAAATCCCCTGCTGTAACAAACAACACTAAATCCGAGGAAAGCGCCATTTCTCTGGCAACGGTTTCTGCCTCGACATGGGTATCCGTCCCTACAAACAAAGCTGGTGTCTCTTTCACACTGAGACGTTGTTGCTGTTGGGGTAACCAGCTAGATTCCAGTACTCGAACCAACTTGGTTTTGCCGACACCCTTGCCACCCGTAACCGATAACTGTACCTCCTGCCGGTCTAACTCTGGGGTTAGCTGAGTCAGCCGTTGCCGTAACTGGGGAAGGGAAGCATGATTTTCGGCCTCCGTTTCCAGCAGCTTGAGCAGGGTTTCAGCTTTGGCGATCGCTTTTTCCACCGCCTCCCGATCTACCGGTGCTGCCAAGAGCGATAAATCAAGGGTTTTGGAGGTTTTCTTGCCAAACAACCATAAACCAGCGCCGAGTGCGACTGCACCCAACATCCCAAACTCACCCAGTTGACCTACCGAGTCATGAAAACTCTGCAACAGCCAGAGTGACACCGATAGACCAACTCCTCCCACTAAAATAGGTCGCTGTAAATTGACAGCCATCTTTATCTCCCCAAAGCTACTCCGACCAAGACTCAGACCAATCAAGCAGAACGCATGGTAGGTATCCCTCTTTCCATGCTAATCCCAGGTGTGTTCCCTCTCCTATACTAAGAAGCTATCCCATAACTGGGCGGGCTTGGGGCAAAACCAAAACGGGAACCTATTCTAGAACACCGATTCAGTAATCGCCGAAATGACGATTTTTCGTAGGGGCAGTGCCTCCGGGAAAAGCCCCAAAACCTTGACGGGGCAACCAAGACCGAAGCTTTAGTGAGGAGGTTGCCCCTACCATTAATGAATCGATGTTCTAGTGAGCATTTTCCTGATATTTTTTAGCCAATCAGGCTAGAAAGAAAGGGTTATGAGAAAGTTCGGATTTTTGTACTTAATTTTCCTATTTAGCGCATTAATTTTCGTATCTAAAGATCAGCTGCCAGCTACCTATAGCCTTCGTCCCTTAGTAGTCATTTTAGTTATTCTAGAGTTGAAATCAGAGGCAAAATGGTGAAAATAAACGCGACGGAGGTAGGTATTGGACATCAATCGTCTCGAATCAACAGCTGCCAAAGCGCTCCTTTGTTCCTATGGCGTTCAAGGCACCGATGCAGAACTTTTAAACCTGATTAGCCTCTGTCGCTATTATCAATTTGCGCTGGAGCGCGTTGGAGTTATCCTACGAAATCTTGCCGAGGGTCAAGCTAACCGCATCAACGAGGCTGAGATTCTGGAAGCAGTTATTAACGAATTTTTAGGGTCGGACGCTTCAGAGCTTGCATTCAGTTTTTATACAGGAGGTTACATAGAAATTGGTTTAAATCAGACAGATTTTCGATTGGGTCTACGCCTCACTTCTCCCTTTCATCAAGCTGATATTTCACATCGGCTGCAATCGCAAACAAAAGATCGTCCTGAATCTGGCATTTTACCTATCAAACATGACCACGCTCTATTTTTAACGGAACTGGGCGAATTAAAGCAAGCTGAAACTCTACTCCGAGAATTAGCATTTGCTTCCGAAAGCTATTATTATCCTGGCGGAGAAACTAAAAGCCTCTACCAATATGTTGCCAGACAGAATTTATGTGACGTGTTGGTTCTGGCAGGCAAATTACGGGAAGCCGAACAAATCGCGGATGGCATGATACAGGCTTATGAATCAGACTTAACTACGATGGGGGGCGGCACTCAATCAGAAATTTTATTTGGCAGGTTAAGGCTAGGTGAGCGTTGCTATCGTAGGGATAGGGGACTTTATTGTGGCTCTAATCCCTATGCTCGGCGTGCTGTAGCGCGAACCTTGCAAAGCAAAGTCCATCAAGCACTGACAGATTTTAAACAGGCAGAAGCTTTTAGTCTCAGCAAGCTCGGCGATGATCCGTTTGATCACCGAGTAGCATCGAAAATGCGCCTAAAAAGATTGGGACAGCTTATACCCAAAGAAACCAAAGATGTAGATAAGTTGGATCTGGGACACCGTACACTAACGGGTCAAGCAGCTATCTTTTACGCCCTCCTGTTAACTCGTCTAGGCAAGCTCGATGCCGCTCTCAAAGTTCTTAATTATTCAAAACGCTGGGCTGCACGCCGAAGCAATCACTTGCCTAGCATGGTTGTCTATGCGGAACTGGCGCTCAGTGATGTCTATCGACTAAAGAGTGAATATGAGTTAGCACAGCAGAATCTTGCACATCCACTAGAATGGGCGAAACAAACCAATCAAAAAGAAATTTATTGCTGGGCGCATCTTAGCTTGGCGAGACTTAGATATGCCCAAAATCAGCTATCAGGAGCGGAAAATGCGCTTGATGAAGCCTACAAAACTGCGATAGCACATGGATTTAAACTCTATGAAATTGATTGTCTCGTTACTGCTGGTTGGATTGCCATATCACGGCAGGATTTAGTTAGTGCTGAAAAAAAGGCAAAAACCGCCTTGGAGTTAGCCTGCGATCCAGATATGGCTTATGCTTGGGGACACGGTAACGCATTACATCTAATGGCCGAGGTCTTATTCCGAAAAGAAGACATCCAGAAAGCGCAAAAATTTTCAACAGGCGCTGCCAAGCTTAGAGAACGGATAGAAGACCCTCGTCTTATGAACACACAAAAACTTTTATCTAGCATCGAGTTATGGAATACGTTTTCTTTAGACAATCGTCTCGATAGTGAGTAGCAGGCATTAAGCTGGCACGACAAAAGGAGAATCACCAATGGGCGCACCCAGTCCTTGGCCAACACGCTGGCCCGAACCCTCAGAATTTCCCAATATTGACCCTGATGATGAACCACTCGAAGACCCAGACTACGATATTGAGGAATTCCCTGAGGAAAACCCGATAGAACCCCCCTATCGATTACCAGAAGAACGACTCCTTCCTTATTCAGTCACTTGGGGTGTGACCCATGCGTGTAATCTTCGTTGCACAACCTGTTATGACGTTGTTAATTACAAGCGTCACAGCCTAAATACAGCACAGGCTCTTGCCGTTATTGACCGTCTAGCTGAAGTTGGCATTTCTTTTATTGTGTTCGCTGGGGGAGAACCTCTAGTGCGAAACGATTTATTTCAGCTAATGGCACACTGCCGAACCCACAATATCGGAATTGGGTTGCGCTCAAACGGAATTCTGATCACAACTGGAGTGACACATCAATTGGCAGAATTAGAACTGGCTGTAGCTGGTGTGTCTTTGGATGGTGCCACAGCACACAGCCATGATATTATTCGCGGGACTGGGGCGTTCCAAAAAACGCTGGCTGGTATTCAGGAATTGCTGGCGGCTAAGATTCGAGTCAATATTGAAGTTGTTCTCAGTCGTCGCAATGCCCCTGAATGTTTGCACTTTGTACAACTTGCAGAAAATTTGGGCGTACAAGAGATAAACTTTTCTGCCCTTGCAAGTCAGGGACGGGCTGAACAGTTGATGAGCCAGGATGTGCTAGACCATGATTTGTGGCGAGAACTTACCACCAAACTGTACAAGGCTAGCTTAACTGCGAAGGTTGCCGTTAGTCCCAGTTGTGCCTTAACGGGTACTTGTTGGTCTTGTGTTGAGCCAAATATTACTTGTGACGGGTGGGTTACACCTTGCTACTTATCAAAGCGCAAGTTGTTTCACATCCTCGATACACCACCAGAAGACGTTAAAGCACGTCTAAAAGAACATCGTCCAGCTACTGTCAATATTTGTGGGCGAAAGGGTTGGATAAAGCCAGAGCAAATCCAATAATCTAACGTTCTATAAAGGGTGGCTTAACCCCAGCTTTACCTTACCTCCTAAGTAGTAGCATCTTAACAATACCCACTTTGAATCGCTGTGTCTTATAAAAATCCCCTACCTAACTACATCAATGGGGAGTGGTGCATCTCCCAAGCGAGTGAATTTCTGAATGTGGTGAATCCTGCCACTGCTGAGGTACTAACTCAGGTGCCTCTGTCACCGAAAAGTGATGTGGAGGCGGCTACCCAAGCGGCGGCAACAGCTTTCACCAGTTGGCGGCGCGTCCCTCCCACCGATCGCATCCAATACCTGTTCAAACTCAAATTCTTACTCGAAGACCATATCGATGAGTTATCCCGCACGATTACCCTAGAATGCGGTAAAACCTATGGGGAATCAAAAGCCGAGTGGCAACGGGCGATCGAGAATGTAGAAGTTGCCTGTGGCATTCCCATGCTGATGCAGGGATACAACTTAGAAGATGTGGCGCGTGGCATTGACGAAATGATGATTCGTCAGCCGGTGGGAGTGACAGCCATAATTGCTCCGTTTAACTTTCCTGGCATGATTCCTTTCTGGTTTATGCCCTATGCGATCGCTTGTGGGAATACCTGTATTATTAAACCCTCAGAAAAAGTCCCGTTGACCCTACAAAAGGTGTTTGAATTACTCGAAAAAACAGGATTACCCAAGGGTGTGGTTAATTTGGTAAATGGGGCAAAAGAAGTAGTCGATGCCATCTTAGAACACCCAACCATTCGAGCCATTAGCTTTGTCGGTTCTTCCCCTGTAGCTCAGTATGTTTACAGCAAAGGGGCCGCACATGGCAAGCGAATGCAATGTCAGGGAGGGGCGAAAAATCCGATTATTATCCTCCCCGATGCGGATATGGAAATGACCACCCGAATTGCTGCCGATAGTGCCTTTGGCTGTGCCGGACAGCGCTGTTTAGCGGCATCTGTGGCGGTTACGGTAGGAGAAGCGCGTGATACGTTTACAGATGCGATCGCATCGGCTGCACAAACACGATTAGTAGGCTTTGGTTTGGATGATGGCGTACAAATGGGGCCGGTGATTAGCTCTCAAAGTAAAGCTCGAATTGAGGAATTAATTCAACAGGGAGTAGATGAAGGCGCAACTGCATTAGTAGACGGGCGAAACCCGAAGGTTTCCGGTTATGAACAAGGCAACTTTATCCGACCCACCATTCTGCAAAATGTAGACCCGAACAGTGAAATTGCTCGGACAGAAATCTTTGGCCCCGTGTTGGGGTTGATGCACCTAGAGACGATAGAAGATGCGATCGCATTAGTGAATAGCGGTCAATGGGGCAATATGGCGTGTTTGTTTACCAGCAGTGGTGCAGCAGCGCGGCAGTTTCGTTATGAGGCAGAAGCGGGAAATATTGGGATTAATATTGGCGTAGCTGCACCAATGGCATTCTTTCCTTTTAGTGGTTGGAAGGAAAGTTTTTATGGAGATTTACACGGTCAGGGACGAGATGCGGTAGAGTTTTTTACGCAAACGAAAGTCGTTGTTGAGCGCTGGCCTAAAACTTGGTCGCGGCAGTTCTGAGAAAATATTCTTATGCCTGACGACCTTAGTTCTGAGCTATAGATGAAGATTTCCACGAATCTAGGCGGTTTATAGCTTCCATCACCTAGCGAATTTTATGATGCCACTGACGAATTGGTGAGGGGTGCGATACCAAATCCGCATTTATAAACCCCCGATATCTCTTGATATCCTCTTGTTTTCGGCTGTGCGGCCTCTGTCCGATTTAAGCGGCGACCGAAAATCTAAAATGTAGGTGTAAAATAACAAATTCACCCAGGTTTTGAATCTTGTCAGGCGGAGGCATTTGCCTGAGTCAGTTTTCTCTTGAATTTGATACGCTAACACAAAACGGTTGTGGGAACCTTAGAAGCTGTGGATATTCAAATCGGGCGGGGCAAAAGTGCTCGCCGAGCCTACGGAATCGATGAAATTGCACTGTGTCCGGGGACTAGAACCCTAGACCCCAGTTTAGCGGATACTCGCTGGCGCATTGGCGGCATTGAGCGAGAAATCCCCATCATCGCTAGTGCGATGGATGGGGTGGTAGATGTCCGCATGGCGGTTCTGTTGTCCCAGCTTGGGGCGCTGGGTGTTCTCAACTTAGAGGGCATTCAAACTCGCTATGCAGACCCAGCGCCAGTACTTGAGCGCATTGCCTCAGTGGGCAAGACAGAGTTTGTCACTCTCATGCAGGAACTGTATGCTGAGCCAATTAAGCCAGAACTGATTACCCAGCGAATTCGGGAAATCAAAGATCAAGGCGGGATTGCCGCTGTCAGCGCGACACCTGCCGGGGCGATAAAATACGGCGAGATTGTGGGGAAAGCCGGTGCCGATCTATTTTTTCTCCAGGGAACAGTGGTTTCCACGGCTCACCTCTCCCCCGAATCGGTAACTCCTCTCGATTTGGCTCAGTTCTGCCAAGATATGCCGATGCCGGTGGTTTTGGGGAATTGCGTCACTTATGACGTGACCCTTAACTTGATGAAAGCGGGTGCTGCCGCTGTACTGGTGGGCATTGGCCCTGGTGCAGCTTGTACCTCCCGTGGTGTCTTGGGTGTGGGTGTGCCTCAAGCCAGTGCGATCGCCGATTGTGCGGCGGCTCGTGACGACTACTACAATGAAACGGGTAATTATGTCCCTGTGATTGCCGATGGCGGTTTAGTCACCGGTGGTGACATCTGTAAATGTATTGCCTGTGGAGCTGATGGCGTCATGATTGGCTCACCGTTTGCCCGTGCTCAAGAAGCACCCGGACGAGGGTTTCATTGGGGGATGGCAACGCCTAGCCCGGTTTTACCACGCGGCACACGCATCCAAGTGGGTAGCACTGGCACCTTGGAACAAATTCTCGTTGGTCCTGCACAACTCGATGACGGCACCCACAATCTTTTGGGAGCGCTAAAAACCAGTATGGGTACCTTGGGAGCCAAAAACCTCAAGGAAATGCAGCAAGTTGAAGTGGTCATTGCCCCTTCGCTGCTGACCGAGGGCAAAGTATACCAGAAAGCTCAGCAGTTAGGAATGGGGAAATAGCTGCTTCAGCGGCGATTAGCTTTGCTAGCACAAAGCGCCAGTAGCGTTAAACTATGTCTCAAGGCTGAGAAAAGTCAATCGCTCTAAAGCTTACACCGATTCTTAAAAATTTCCGGTATCCCCTAAGGAGTCATAGAAAAACTATGGCTGTCGCTTACAATAGAGAGAGCGGAGACGCATGTTTCCGTTCACTCCTCACACCACACTCCGCCCGACTACGTTCGGGCGGTTCCTTTTGTGCATAGAACTCTGGCATGATTCGTGAAAATCATCAAGCGCTATTCTCTGATGATTTATGTCTAAATATATACCTTTTTCGATGTCTAATCGGTGTTTTGGCTGTGGTAGAATTCCATAGATACATAGAACAAAGTACACGCAAGGATTTCCAGGCATGTCAGCAGCCGTACAAGTTACAGACGCCAGCTTTAAGCAAGACGTACTTGAAAGCGACATTCCCGTCTTAGTTGATTTTTGGGCTCCCTGGTGTGGTCCCTGTCGAATGGTTGCGCCTGTCGTGGATGAAATTGCGCAGCAATACGACGGTAAAGTCAAGGTTGTTAAACTCAACACGGACGAGAATCCTCAAGTAGCTAGCCAGTACGGTATCCGCAGCATTCCCACCTTGATGATTTTTAAGGGTGGTCAGCGCGTTGATATGGTAGTGGGTGCAGTCCCTAAAACGACTCTCGCGAATACGTTAGAAAAATATATCTAATTCATCGGTAGCGGCGGTAAGCGTTAGCTTAACAGATTACCACAGCGCTCGAATAACAGCGATCGCAACGATAGTTAGTGTTATAAAACCTAAGAGAGTCGCATCCAGCGTAAGCTTTACCCTAGGCTTATTGCAGCTCTCAGTTACACATGGGTACATCAGAATAACCTAACCCCAACCTCCTACTCGCTACGCTGTGTCCGCTAATTCGCCCTAGCGAATGGCTTCGCTAACGCTATCACTCTCATATTTGGCCCCATCTTCACTCTCATCTCCGGCCCCACTCCCCACTCCCTCATCCTCACTCTCATCTCCCACGCCTCCTTTGGGAAATAAGGGGGTGATGGAAACGGATTGAGTATCAGAGGGCATCCCGAAATAATGTGTTAAAAGATACACATGCTTGCCATAGGTCTTGCGAATCTCGATAAAATAGAGAGCCATTAGTTAATAAGTTATGGCTCAATCTGCTCCAGACCCTGCCCTTAAGTCACTTCAAACACAGTTAACGGCACTGATTGACCAACTGCCCACTTTGCAACATGGGAAATGGATTCAACGGGCGCTATCTGTGCTAGTCCGACTGGCTGGAGAGGAAATTGATCGCTTGGATTGGAAAATCTTAACCGCTTCCATACAGGATATGGAGCGGGCGTTTCAAGTGTTTTATCCCTATAGGCATGTTCGGAAAGTCACCATTTTCGGTTCAGCCCGCATTGCTCCCGATACCCCAGAATATAAGCTGGCGTCTGAGTTTGCACGTTATTTAGTGCAGCAAGGATTTATGGTTATGACTGGTGCGGGTAGTGGCATTATGGAAGCAGGCAACAAAGGCGCAGGTGCGGAAATGTCTTTTGGCTTGAATATTCAGCTACCCTTTGAGCAGGGGGCAAATTCTTTTATCCAAGGCGACCCCAAGCTAATTGATTTTAAGTATTTCTTTACACGCAAGTTATTCTTCCTTGGAGAAAGTGATGCGATCGCTCTATTCCCAGGCGGCTTTGGTACCCAGGATGAAGCGTTTGAGTGTTTAACCCTTTGCCAAACTGGCCGAAGTGGGCCAGTGCCTTTAGTATTAATTGATAAACCAGGTGGCAACTACTGGCAAGACTGGGATGCTTATATTCGCAATCATCTAATTCAACGCGGTTTAATCAGTCCGGAAGATACAAGTCTTTACACCGTCACCGACGACTTAAATGTGGCTTATGAAGCGATCGATAGCTTTTATCGACTCTATCACTCCAGCCGCTACGTTGGCGATCTACTCGTTATTCGGCTCAAATCTGAGTTATCGGATGACCAAGTTGAACAGCTCAATGAAAATTTTAGCGACATCTTGGTCAAGGGTCGGATTGAAAAAAGTAAGGCTTTATCTCAAGAAACCCCTGACGAAACGGCTGACTTACCTCGCCTAGTTTTGTACTTCAACCAGCGAGACTTTGGGCGTATTTACCAGCTACTCGCCACTATTAGCCAGATGGGTGCATCCTCTCCGGCAGCGACTCATCCAGAACTCAAATAATAGGGTGCGTCCGGACGTAGATTACTCCTAATCCAGGGGCAGTAGAACCTGAAATTCTGTGCCCTGTTCTGGCTGAGAACGTAATAGTAATTCCCC
Source organism: Microcoleus sp. AS-A8 (assembly GCA_039962225.1). NCBI lineage: Bacteria > Bacillati > Cyanobacteriota > Cyanophyceae > Oscillatoriales > Microcoleaceae > Microcoleus > Microcoleus sp. AS-A8. The sequence goes on along the minus strand of JAMPKV010000004.1, from coordinate 400,451 downwards.
ACCATGTTTCTGAGTCACGATTTGATGGCTAATGGTTAACCCTAAGCCAGTTCCCTTCCCCACTGGCTTAGTGGTGAAGAACATTTCAAAAATCCGCTGTTGAATTTCGGGTAGCATCCCTTGACCATTATCCACAATCCGCACAGACAGCCAATCAGTCGCAGATCGTTCGACAATTTCAGTGCGAATCTCAATTGCAGGTTGCCATGTCTCGAAATCCACCGATTGCTCAGATAGCTTATCGCTGAGGGCATCAATGGCATTGCTAATCAGATTCATGAACACTTGACTGAGTTGACCGGAGTAGCAATTGACTAGCGGTAGCTCACCATAAGTTTTAAGAATCTTAATATCTGCTTTGTTCAGGCGGTTATTTAAAATTATTAAAGTATTTTCAATACATTCATGAATGTCTGCTGGCTGACGCTTTGTTTCACTCAAGTGGGAGAAGTATTGCAAGCCTCCTACGATTTTGGTGAGTCGATCTGACCCCGCTCCCATACTGTTCAAAATTTTGGGTAAATCTTCGAGGATGAAATCAATATCAGAGTCTTGTTTTAGTTCAGCGAGACTATCAGATATGTCGGTTATTTCAATTTCATAGGCTGACAAAACCGTCATCAGTTTCTCACAGTAGTTACAGAGAAACTCAAAGTTACAGGTAATGCAACCAACCGGATTTTTAATCTCATGGGCAATACTGGCTAGCATTTGTCCCAGAGTTGCCATTTTTTCAGTTTGAATAAGCTGAGCTTGAGTCTGTTCGTTCAGCAGTTGGGTCGCCAGTTCATGAATGTTCGACTGAGCCACTAATAACTGATGCACGTCCAACAAGCGGTAGGTTCCCGCTTCCAGTTCAACCACAATCGGTTCATAGAGCATTTCAGCAGGACGCTGTAGTGAACGGCGAGCTGCTTCCACAATCGGCGTCTCACCTTGGAGCCGCAAAACCTCTGCACTAGCAAAGCGATACAACGAATAGAGAGGGCGCTTCAAAAACAGTTCCAGTCCATAAGGGCGGCTCATCTGTTCCAAAAAGCGACGCCGCGAAATCATGCCCACAAACTGATTCTGTTCCGTGAGAATCACTCCTGGTAGCAGCGGATTTTCTTGAAAGGTTTGTGCAACTTCCTTACCCAGATGAGAACATTCAACCTGACAATCGTAGAGTGATAGTTCTTGGAGTGTTGACTCCAGACGCAGATTGTGATTCTTGGGTTGGGATGGGACGGGTAGCTTGCTGTAGGGTTCCGTTAAGGCAACCATAGAAAAATCCACTGGATTGACATCATCTGTATAAGAAGAAACAGATTCTAAAGTTTAATTTAACATTGAATTTTGATATTCAAGCCAGGTGTTTTAGAAGCCAGTTATTAAAAAAATTCTAGCCTTTATTATCTCTAAACTGACTAAGCCTAGGTTAAATTTTGGTTATCCTTAATCAGAATTTTTCTGTCTTAATACAAGACAAAAAATATACAAAATTGAAAAAAAAACTTTATAAAAAAAATAAATGAACTGTGCTTCTACAGGGGAAATTATAGCTGATGCAACCAAAGAGGGGAGAGCGAGCTAATCATCATTCATTTTTCCCAGGCAACTCATTTGTAGTCAGGGCTTCAGTCCTAGGAACAGCTCTTGTCGCCGACGTGAAGGGCACAATCACAACAAATTTTTTTCCAGTCTAACGAGTTACCCAATTAACTGATCGCTTTACCGCACCCTGCATAGCACCTGCCACTTTCTGTAAACAGTGGTCTGTAGCCTGATGACCTTAAGTGCCATTGTATCGTTAAAAAAATCAACATCACCTATAATCAGCCAAGCTTAGACTTGCACTTCCACAACATGACAGTTGCCGTCACCGTCACACCCAGCAAAGAGCTCAGTTTTAACAATGATAGTCAAGCCTGTTGTTGCAACTTTTCTGCATTTATCTGTGTCAGGGAGTGCATTAATTGAATAAAGAGTAATATTCTTTTTCGATACAATGGCGAAACTCGCCTCCCTACAGGGGAAAATACCATCCGATAAGCCGAACGCATGAATCAGTTGAACAACGCCTTTACCCTATTCTTGAGTTTGCTGGTCGAAGCCATCCCTTTTTTGCTCCTAGGGGTTTTGCTCTCTAGCTTACTGCTATCTTTGGTCGAGGATGAGCGCAAACTAATGGAATCGCTGCCTCGAAACCCATTTTTAGGGGCGATTGTGGGCAGTTTTGGGGGTCTTTTCTTCCCAGTTTGTGAGTGTGGCAACGTGCCAGTGGCGCGCCGTCTGCTGCTGCAAGGAGCACCCCCCCCTGTAGCCATTGGGTTTTTGCTGGCATCACCAACGATTAATCCGATTGTGATTGCTTCAACCTATGTGGCGTTTCGAGACCAACCCGAAATTGTAGTGTTGCGGGTACTATTTTCTTTAGGGATTGCGGTTGTTATTAGCTGTGTCTTCAGTGTTCAGTCTGACTTGCGTCCCCTGCTGCAATCGATGACGACTCGCTCCATGAAGCAACCTGCAAGCGAGCGAGAACCAAAGGGGAAAACCTCCTCTGGTAATCAAGAATCAAAACCCGCACTGTTACAATCCGGTTCATTTTTACTGGGTGAACCGGGTGCTCCTGTACGGATGGATACTACGGTTTTACAAGCATCATTATTGGGTACGAAACGCAGCAAACCGTTACGCTACAAACTGCGTCTCGTCATAGAAAATACGGTGCAAGAGTTGCGGGAGTTAGGAGGAGTCTTGGTATTGGGAAGTGCGCTCGCCGCAGCCATTCAAGTCGCCGTCCCCCGTGAAGTCATCCTCAGCCTAGGCCAAGGGCCAGTTACGTCGATTCTGGCGATGATGCTGTTGGGAACCATTGTGTCCATTTGTTCCACCGTGGATGCATTCTTTGCTCTCGCCTTTGCCTCCGCCTTTACCAGTGGCTCTTTGTTATCCTTCCTGGTACTCGGTCCGATGATTGACCTCAAGGCGATCGGTTTGATGTTATCGGTGTTTAAGCCAAGGGCAATTTTTTATATCTTTGGTCTAGCGGCACAGTTAACATTTTTGTTGACCTTATTTGTTAATCTGCGGATTAGTTAATTTTTGCTGTGGGGTGAACCCCTTCAAATCTAGCTTTTGCCATTCGTCCGAAACGGAATTAAAAGTTGCCAGATTGACAAGTTAGCCCCTTAGCGGATTGATGCTTTGAAACTCTCTAACTTTTAACCTATCCCTTCGGGAAACGCTACGCGAACAACTTTTTAACTGACGACCTTTTAACTTACGACCGAAGTTTATGAGTTCCAATCAAACTTCAAGGCGGCCTCGGAAGCAGCGCCCTCAATTTCAAAACCTTTTCCTCCCCCTATTAGATATTTTGGCTCTGGCAGCTTGGGGCATTTTGATGCTGAAATATTGGCTGATGGGTCAGTTAAGTTTGTTGATTCACCCGAATTATTTTGGGTTGGTGGTTGCCACCGGTATTGCCCTATTAATACTGGCAGCTTTGAGAATATCCCAGCTGATCAATCAGGTGCGTCAACAGGCTGCCGGACGGGTACCGATGATGCCAGTGGGTCAACACATCAGCTTGTTTCCCCCTGGATGGAGTACGACTCTGCTATTAGCCGCTGCTATTTTGGGCTTAGTGATAACACCCCAAGTATTTGCGAGTCAGACGGCTATTCAGCGAGGTGTCACGGAATCGGTCACCATGACACGAACGCAACCCCAATCGTTTCGCAGTAACAGTAGACCAGAGGAGCGATCGCTGATTGAATGGGTACGGACGCTTGCGGTTTATCCCGAACCTGATGCCTACACAGGTCAACCGGTGAAAGTCCAAGGCTTTGTGGTTTATCCTCCCAATCAGCCCTCACAATATCTGTTAATTTCCCGCTTTGTGATTACCTGCTGTGCGGCAGACGCTTACCCCGTTGCATTACCCGTCAAGCTCAATGGCAATCGCGATGCCTATCCCGTTGACAGTTGGCAAGAAGTGGAAGGTCGAATGATTACCGAAACTCTGGATGGAAAACGCCAACTAGTGATTGAGGCGACTTCCTTCAAAAAAATTGCCAAACCAGCCAATCCTTACTATTACTAGTTCACCCCGGCAAAAATAACTGACCCGCCAAAATCTCCGCAGCCTACTCGATGTGCCTCGTCAGTCTATTTTTAATCAACCACTCCAGGCACAGAGGACACAAAAATAGGGAGATTCCGGAAAACGCCTCGTCACTCTTGTGGTTTTTGGTGAGGGAAAACTCTGGCTAAAACTAACCTTAGGTTCTAGGTGACAGGCAGATGATAGAACGTCAATCTCAAGCGACGAAATCTTTTAGCGTCTTAATAGGTCTCTTACGCGATCGCACCGCATTTCTGGAAGAAATTCGTTCCGGTGTCAAGCTGAGCAGCAAGAGTACGGCTCTGCTCATCTGTAGTTCCCTCTTTTTTGCCCTCTATGGTGCGATTATTGGCTCATTTAATGGTTGGGCACAAGCCTTATCCTCTGCCGTTAAACTTCCCTCACTCTACTTAATCACCCTAATCATTTGTTTTCCTACCTTATACTTTTTCAATATTCTGTTTGGTTCGAGGAAAACGGCAGGACAGCATTTTGTCATGCTCCTGACGGCTGCCGCTGTGATTAGTGTTTTACTCTTTAGTTTTGCACCAATTACGCTATTTTTTCTCATTACAACCTATAATTACCAGTTTTTTAAGTTATTGAATGTAGCGATTTTGGCGATCACAGGAATTATAGGAGTGAAGTTCCTTTATCAAGGAATGCAGCTATTGTCGAAAGAGGATGAGGAAGGGCTAAAAACTCGAATGAGTATTTTACGCTTTTGGCTGATTCTTTATGCTTTTGTGGGTACACAGTTGGCCTGGACGTTACGGCCTTTCTTTGGCAGACCAAACTCGCCGTTTGAATTATTTCGTGAAATGCAGGGAAACTTTTATTTAGATATCTTTCAAGCCTTGGGAGAAATTTTTGGTGCTCGTTAGTTGCTGGTCAGTTACCAGCACCCAATCGCAAAATCTAAATTCTCTAAACTCCCATGGAGTTATCAGCTTGATTCAGGCATTGATCCGACGATATCGCGCCTGTACCCCCATATGAATTCCATAAGCCACAAGACCAAGGGCAACAATTCCCAATAGCCAAGGGCCATATGGCTGCTGTGCTAAAGATTGTAATGCTCCATCCAGTCCTCGCGCTTGGTTTGGATCTGACTGACGTGCAGCCTCTAGCAGGAAAAAACCGGTAATCACAAAGACAACGCCTCGTGCGGCCTCGCCAAATCGACCCAGGCGCGTCGCCCAAGTTTCTTCGGTAGGACTCATTTCCTGCAACTTCAAATGTTTACGAAATTTGGCTTTGTAGGCTTTGTAAAATTGGTAAAAGCCAAGACCAATGACCAAAGCGCCGCCAAGACCAACCAACCATTGACCAAAGGGTTGCGACATCAAGCGTGCTGTCCAATCTTGGGTTGAATTACTACTACTAGCAGCCGAACCCATCGCTAGCCGAAGCGCACTAAAGGCTAAACTTGCATAAATTATCCCGCTAATCCCCGCACCAAGACGTGTTGCCAAACCTTTAGCATCATTACCTTTGTGTTCGGGGTCTTGAACAGCCTCAACGAACCGCCAAATCACATATCCAATTAAACCCAACGCCATTAACACTAACAAGAACTTGCCAAATGGTTGTGTGGCAATCTCTCCTAAAGCACCTTTTTGATCGGTCGTTTTACCACCTGTGCCAAAGGCAGCTTGTACTGCCAACACTCCAATAATTGCATATACAATTCCCTTCGCGGTATAGCCCAATCGCGCTAGTCTTTCCACCCACATTTTTTCCTCCTTAGAGGCTTTGCAGTAACCTTGCAAGTTACTCAACAAGAGTGGAAAAGCAACTCTCGATCAGGTCATCTGTCCTGCCTCGCGCTTGATCTTATATGTGCAGATTACCAATTAGTAAATGATGAATGCATCTATCCCAATGCTTAACTTTACTGATGTAATTCAGTACTTTTAGCCATCCCTCCCTAAAATTGGCTTTCTTAGTAACTAAAGAGAATTGTTTTTTAAGAAAGACGAAGTGAGGAGTAATTAGAGCTTGGTGATTTTTTTGTTTGTTCGGAGTTGAGTTTCCTCAAAGCGTAACGTCCTGAATCACACCCAAATCCATCTCAAGTTCATGAGCTTCCTGCGAGAAACCACGCCCAGAAAGTGGGTGTGGTTGTTGACTTAACGAGAGATACTGTTGTCCGACTGATCAGAATGACTTGACACATAGCCCAATAATCAAGGTAAGATGAGAGATTGTCTGCTCTTACCTGCTCGGATCAGGTTGAGACATATCAAAAGCTGGAAAACATGATTAAAGCGTCTCGTGCGCCTGATCAGCCAGCTACCTGTACGGCAACCCTTCAAGGACAATCCCATGAGTTATGCAATTATCGAAACCGGTGGCAAGCAAGTGCGAGTAGAACCCGGTCGCTTTTATGACATTGAACTGTTAGCTGTCCAACCCGAAGAGAACGTCACCATTAATAACGTTTTGCTCGTTCAGCATAATGGTGAACTGACAATCGGTCAGCCTTTCGTTGAGGGGGCAGCCGTCGAGGGTACGGTGTTGCGGCACTTTCGCGGTCGCAAAATCCTCGTCTACAAGATGAAGCCCAAGAAGAAGACTCGCAAGAAGCGGGGACATCGGCAGGAAATTACCCGCTTGATGATTAATTCCATCACTATGAATGGTTCTGTTGTCGCTTCCTCTTCACAGGAGCAAAACGAGACACCTGTCACAGCTCAAACCACAACTGAAGCACCCAGCACTGAGGAATTAACCGAAGCTACTTCACAATAGAAATAGGCTTCAATCCGAGTAGGGGTGGGCATGGGTTACACCTCTACGGTTTAAGCTGACTGTAAACAACACTTACTCAGGACACTATGGCTCATAAGAAAGGAACAGGTAGTACTCGTAACGGTCGTGACTCGAATGCTCAGCGCTTAGGCGTTAAACGCTTCGGGGGTCAGGTCGTCAAAGCTGGTAACATCTTGATCCGTCAGCGCGGTACCAAGTTTCACCCAGGTGTCAATGTGGGTCGCGGTAGCGATGACACCTTGTTTGCGCTGATTGATGGCGTCGTCACCTTCGAGAGAAAAGATAGAACCCGTAAAAAAGTCAGCGTTTACCCCGTCGCGGCTCAAGTCCCTGCTGAAGCAGAGATGGCAACTGCTGAGGCTTAAATTTCTTAACGAGTAATTTTTGTGGCTTAACAGCAACTGCACCCCTCGTGGGTGCTTTTTTTGTCGTAAATCTTTAAGAAATGTTGATAAAAATGAAGGAAGTCATTGCTGGGCTGGGCAAGCGACAATGGGAGGTAGGGGCATCGCAGCAAATGATCAGGGATGCTGCACAAATTCTCTGAATAGTGTACTCATACCATTTCGCTTTTGAGGTGCTACATATCGCTCCGCCTAATCCTGACTAAAGCTCCGGCTTAACAAGGGGGAGAAAGAAAAGTAGCTGTAGCACGTATCTAGAGATATTGGTATGAATAGCTCAATGGTGTAAATCTTGCCCTCTCTTGAGCGCTCCTGATTCAGAAGCGCACTGATGCACGCCCCGATGTCACTACGCTCTCTAAACCGCTTATTTGCTAAAGTTTCCGGAAAAGTTCCCTTGCGAACTGTCCTAATTGTCCCCTTCGTTGTGCAAATTGTTGGGGCAGTGGGTCTTGTGGGGTATCTTTCGTTTATGAACGGGCAGAAAGCGGTAAACGACCTCGCCAGCCGGTTACGCAGTGAAATTAGCGATCGCATCGATCAACATCTCGATACTTATTTTGCTACCCCTCCTCAGATTAATCAAATTAATCGGGATGCCATTGATTTAGGCTTATTGAGCATCTCTGACTTCCAAAGTACAGGACGCTACTTTTGGAAACAAATGAAGGTGTTTGATGTGGGCTACATTTGCTACGGCAACATCAAAGGTGAATATATTGGAGTCGAACGCCTAGAAAATGGTAGCCTGCTGCTCAATGAAGTTTCCTCATCTAACCCTGGTAAACTCTACATCTACGAGACAGATAACCAGGGAAATCGCACGAAACTTCAGGGAGTCAAAGACTGGAACCCGCACACGGAGGCGTGGTATACGGATGCCGTGAAAGCGGGTAAACCGACATGGAGTCAAATTTACCCATGGGAAGATAAGCCGGATATCATATCAATTTCTGCTAGTTATCCGATCTACAACCAAAAAAAGAAGATTGTCGGCGTACTCGGTATCGACCATCTGCTTTCCCAGATTAGTTATTACTTGAGCAACTTAAAGGTGAGCAAATCGGGAAAGACGTTTATTTTGGAACGTGACGGACTCTTGGTAGCCAGTTCCACGAGCGAACGACCTTTCAAGGTCGTTAATGGTGAGGCGAAAAGAGTCAAGGCAGCCGAAAGTAAAGACCCCTTAATTCGATTAACAACTCAGTATTTGACCCGACATTTTAGTAACCTGCGTAAGATTGACAGGAGCCAACAACTCAATTTCAAGATTGCCGGTCAACGCCAATTTATCCAGGTTACCCCCTGGCAAGATCAGCTGGGCCTGGATTGGCTCATCGTGGTGGTAGTGCCAGAAGCCGACTTTATGGCGCAAATCAACGCCAACACCCACACCACCATCGCGTTATGTTTGGCTGCATTGGTGGTCGCCATCATTTTCTGCATTCTTACGGCGCAATGGGTTACAAGACCGATTCTGCGCTTAAACGCAGCGGCTAAAGCTCTTGCTCAAGGTAAATGGGAGCAGTTGGTAGAAATAAAACGCTCCGATGAACTAGGAGAACTCGCTAAGTCCTTTGGTACTATGTCGGGGCAGTTGAAACAGCTATTTACCACCCTCGAAGCCAATAATGCCGAGATGAAAGCCTTAAATGAGGCATTGCATGAGAGTGAGAGCAGGCTGACTCAATTCCTCGATGCGGTACCCGTCGGCGTGACAGTCCACGATGCAACAGGCAAAATCTGCTATGCCAATACTACAGCCCAAAGTATATTAGGCAAGGGCATAATCCCAGAAGAGTTACCCGAAAAATTATCAGAGGTTTATCAAATCTATCTCGCCGATACTGATCAATTATGCCCCACAGAACGCCTGCCGGCCTTGCGGGCTTTAAACGGCGAAAGTTTGACGATTGATGATTTAACCATTCATCGAGGAGAGCAGATTATTCCGGTGGAAGCGAGAGCCACACCGATCTTTGATGAAAAGGGTGCGATTGTTGAAGGCACCGCCCGAAGGGCGATCGCTTATGCCATTGTTGCCTTGACGGATATCACTCAACGCAAACAAGCTGAAGCTGAACGGATTCATTTTACTGAAGAATTAGAACGAAAAAATGAAGCCTTACAGCACCTCGACGAACTCAAAGATGAGTTTTTAGCGAATACTTCTCACGAACTGCGTACACCCCTCAACGGCATGATTGGCATCGCTGAGTCAATGCTGGATGGAGCCACTGGAAAGCTTTCAGAACTTCAACAAAAAAATCTATTACTCATTGCTCAAAGCGGACGTCGCCTAGCCGCTCTCGTTAACGATATTCTTGATTTCTCCAAACTGAAACACAAAACCATTGAATTGCAACTTAAACCTATAGGAATGCGAGAAATTGTTGAGGTTGTACTCAATCTCAGCCAACCTCTAATTAAAAGCAAAAATTTGCAGCTCATTAACGCCATTCCCCCTGACCTGACTCCCGCCGAAGCTGATGAGAACCGTTTGCAACAGATTTTATACAACTTAGTCGGTAATGCGATTAAATTTACCGAAAAGGGTAGGGTAGAAATCTCAGCAGCAGTAGTTAGTAGTCACTCAGAAGAGTTGGATATTGGAGAGTTGAATGTTGAAAGTCCTAACCTGCAACTTTCTAACCTGCAACCTTCAACGTTTAAAGAGCAACTAGCCATTACCGTCTCGGACACGGGTATTGGTATCCCAGAAGATAAACTAGACCGAATTTTTGAATCCTTTGAACAAGGGGATGGTTCCACGGCGCGTGAATACGGAGGTACTGGTTTAGGGCTAGCTGTGACTAAAAAGCTAGTGGAGTTACATGGAGGCTCTATTCAGGTCGAATCAACGGTAGGGGTGGGTTCACGCTTTACGTTTACCCTAACAGCAGCATTCGGTCAGTCCTCAGAACTCAATAGTCTGTCCTATTCGTCCTGCCTGTTGCCTCCGATATCTAAACTTAATCAAGAAGAGAGTATCCAACCCTTAGAAATAACCCAAGACCAAGGACAACAATTCCAAATTATGATTGTGGATGATGAGCCAGTCAATCTTCAGGTACTCATCAACCATCTGTCACTGCAAAATTATGCAATTACTCAGGCTACCAATGGCATCGAGGCATTGGCCATGATTGAACGGGGGTTCAAACCTGATCTCGTTTTACTCGATGTCATGATGCCGAGAATGACGGGTTATGAAGTTTGCCAAAAGATCCGTGAACAGTTTCCGGCTTATGAACTTCCGGTTGTGATGTTAACCGCGAAAAATCAAGTCACTGACCTAGTGGAAGGATTTAGTGTCGGTGCTAATGATTATCTGACAAAACCTATCTCTAAAAACGAACTTTTTGCTAGAATAAAAACTCATCTAAGCCTCTCTAATCTCGCTGTTGCTTATGGTCGTTTTGTGCCTCATCAATTTCTTCACTTATTAAATAAAGAAAGTATTCTTGATGTTCAATTGGGCGATCATATTCAGAAAAAAATGTCAATTCTGTTTTCTGATATTCGTTCTTTTACGACTCTCTCAGAGAGTATGAAACCGGAGGATACTTTTAAGTTTATTAATGCCTATCTATCTCGCATGGAATCCGTGATTGTCGAGAATCAGGGGTTTATTGATAAATACATTGGTGATGGGATTATGGCTCTGTTCAGCGGCAGTGCTGATGATGCAGTGAAAGCTGGAATTACCATGCTGCATCGGTTGACAGAATATAATCAACATCGCGCCAATTCTGGCTATATCCCGCTCAAAATTGGTATTGGCATTAATACAGGTTCTTTGATGCTAGGAACCGTAGGGGGAAAAAATCGAATGGATGGTACGGTAATTAGTGATGCGGTCAACATCGCTTCGCGTCTAGAAAACCTGACCAAACATTATGGTGTGTCCTTATTAATCTCTCATCATACTTTAGCGAATTTCCAAAACCCGACGAACTATAGTATCCGCTTTATTGAGCAAGTTAAAGTGAAGGGAAAGTCTCAAGCTGTAGCCGTCTTTGAAGTTTTTGATGGAGATGAGCCAGAAATTAGACAGGGAAAATTAGCCACAAAAGTTAGTTTTGAGCAGGCTCTGTGGCTCTACAATCTGGGTTTAAAAAGTGAGGCGGCAGAACTGTTGACAGGTGTCTTGAAAATTAACCCAAGGGATAGAGTGGCTCAAATCTATCTGGAGCGTTGTCAATCGAGAGTTCCCTACGCAGGCGATGCTCATTCCACGCCGCTAGGCTAATTTTCACTTGGCTGTATCATCAAACCTCAAAGCCCAAAGATGAGACGGGGATAGGAGAAATTTTAGGAAGAAAATGGCCTAGAGATGTAACGAAATATAAACTTAGACCGCTCAACCCATCAATGCCAAAGCCTCTAACAAGGCTGACACAGGCGTTGAGGGCTAGCCAAATTGTATTCCAGTCGTCCAGCAAAATTTAACAGAATGTAACCTATTCTGAGAGTAAGACGAGAAAACGAAGCTTTAAACTGTTAAAACATTGCCCATTTCCCAGAGTCTTTTTGTCTTTTATTCCCCAGTCCGTTAGTTTTTCAAGTCTTAGCCCTATGTTCCCAACCCATCGTCCTCGCCGTCTCCGCAAAACAGCCCCTCTACGCCGGATGGTGCGTGAGAATGTTTTAACCACTGATGATTTGATTTACCCTCTATTCGCCGTACCGGGTACTGGTATCGCGAATGAAGTCCGCTCCATGCCTGGAGTTTACCAATTATCGATCGACAAAATCGTTGAAGAGGCTAAGGAAGTTTACGACCTTGGCATTCCCTCGATTATTCTATTCGGTATTCCTGAAGATAAAGACACAGATGCCACGGGCGCATGGCATGATTGCGGCATGGTGCAGAAAGCCGCGACAGCCGTGAAAGAAGCTGTGCCCGATTTGGTGGTGATCGCTGATACTTGTTTGTGTGAATATACCAGTCACGGTCATTGTGGTTACTTGGAAGTCGGTGATTTGACGGGTCGTGTCCTGAATGACCCCACATTGGAATTGCTGAAGAAAACAGCCGTGTCCCAAGCGAAGGCGGGTGCCGATATCATTGCGCCTTCAGGGATGATGGACGGCTTCGTGCAGGCGATTCGGGCAGGATTGGATGAGGCTGGGTTTGAGGAGACGCCGATTCTTTCCTATGCCGCTAAGTATGCCTCGTCGTACTATGGCCCATTTCGAGATGCTGCCGATTCAGCGCCCCAATTTGGCGATCGCAGAACATACCAAATGGACCCCGCTAATGCTCGCGAAGCCCTCAAAGAAATCGAATTAGATATTGCTGAGGGGGCGGATATGCTGATGGTTAAACCCGCGTTGGCATATATGGACATCATCTGGCGTGTTAAGGAAGCCAGCAACTTACCAGTTGCGGCTTATAACGTCTCTGGTGAGTATTCGATGGTTAAAGCGGCAGCCCTAAATGGCTGGATTGACGAACAACGTATGGTGCTGGAGACGTTGACGGGGTTCAAGCGTGCGGGTGCTGATTTAATTCTCACTTATCACGCTAAAGATGCTGCTCGTTGGCTGCAAGGGTAAAAGGTAAGCCTCTTCTATTCAAAAACAATTCTCCTGCTTTGGTTTACAAAGTCCGCATCGGCGGACTTTTTTGTAGGGAAAAATTGGGTAATAGGTAATATGAGGCCCGGTTAATTACCCTGAGTAAAAGCATGTTTGCCGTGAGCGCTTCATCAGCGAACAATCATCTAAATTGCACATTCCAAGAGTAGAGATTTATTGTGGCATTGGGGTTACCTAACGGTTCATAGACGATTCAACGAGAGATTCCACGCTAGAGGCTCCGGGTTGCTTCTCTGGTTTTTTCGTATACAACCAAGCCCAAGCAATAAAAACCGCCTGAAACGGAAGCCTGAACCAATAAAACAAAGGATGATGAGGAATGCCCTCAATGGGAATGCTATGAATCGCCTGGTAGATGTTAGCTGGAAATACGGCAATGAACAGTGCGATCAGTCCCCAAGCTGCCGCAACACTAACAAATGGAATGACTAAACCAATGCCTCCCAAAATCTCAAAGAAGCCACTGATGTAAACCATCGCCAACCTATCCCCAAATTGAGGCGGGACAATCGAGGCGTATTCTAGGGGTTTGACAAAGTGTGTAATCCCCACCACGATGATGGATACCGAAAGAATAGCTCGGAAAATTTCCTTGAGACGAGGGGCTGTACTGGGGTTTGAGGTCATAGTCTATATCCGTAGAACTCATCTCCACAGTATCAACCGATGATTTACGTCTACTTCTACCAAAAAGAGGAAGCTCACTCATCCTTACTCACTCTCAGGTGTACTGCGCTCAAGGAACAATAGCTTCCTGATAATGTTAGGAACTCATAACAAAAAAAGGCTTCTATGTTCCACAAATGTTGGGAATCGTTACAATAATAAATTGTGCCTGAGTATAATTTCGCAAGTTTAGGCAACTCTTTCTGATCAGGCACAAAAAATTCTGGCATCCCTCACCAGGTACATTTTTTAATATTCAGAAGGAATTTTGGAATGGATTGCCGCCATATTCAATTTTGTGATCGCAAATCTCAAATCGATTATCATCAACTTCAAGCACTATTCGGCTTGGGAGCGTTTTGGGCAAAAGAGCGAAAAATTGACGAGTTGAAAATAGCGATCGCCAACAGCGAACCCGTGATCAGCGTTTGGGACGGTGAACAGCTCATTGGTTTTTCACGGGCAACCTCAGATGGTATTTACCGAGGCACAATTTGGGATGTAGTGATTCACCCGGACTATCGCGGTGTAGGTTTAGGTCGTAAGTTAGTAGAAACAGTCCTATCCCATCCCCGCATGAACCGGGTAGAGCGAGTCTACCTAATGACCACCCATCAACAAAGTTTCTACGAGCGCATTGGTTTTGAGACAAATTCCACAACCACAATGGTGTTGTATAACCAGCCCATACACCGCTCTATGCCAACGCCTGCTCTACAGGCTCAGGAATCGCTAGGGGCATAGAACATTGAAGTCGGATAAAGTTGTCCGTGGCTGAGGTTGCGGCGAGTTCTTCATCCGAAACCGATAGCACTTCCAGCTTTCCTTGCATCACTTCGACCAGGGTTTGAGCCATCAATAAGGTCAGCCCTGGTGAAAGTTCAGCCGATTGGATGGCTGACTTTTCCACCTCAGGCGTCGTAGAAAGTAAATCGACCACTTCACTCCAGGCACTGGTTGGAGTGTTAACATCAATCCAGATGCGAGCTTCTTGAGAGTCTGGGACTCTAGAAGCGGAAATCTTAATACTGCCTTCTTTAAGGTCGGCTAACTTCGTAATAGCGCTGTCTACAATAGCCACTAAGACCTGCCGGAAACGACGTGAGTCTGCTAAAACATAAATTTCTGGGTCAGGCGGAACGACTTCAAACTGAAGATTGCTATTAGTCGCCTGCATGTGGGTTAGACCTTGAACCTCTTCAAAAATCTGCGTTAACGGCAAGGGGTGAATGTCTAAACGATTGCTGCCGTGTTCAATTTTCGATACCGTAATCACCTCGTCTAAAATTTTCACCATTTTTAGGGCTGAATTGTTGGCTTGAGCCACAAATTCTCGTTCTTCCTCTGGCGAGTCACACAAATCAGACAAAATTAGCTGATGCATACCGATTAAACTACTCAGAGGCGATCGCAACTCATGAGCCGTCCTGGCCAAAAATCCCCCTTTAAACTGGCTCATTTCCTTGGCCATGGCGTAAGCGAGTTGGGTTTGCTTGAGTTGTTCTTCAAGCGGCTCAGTGTTGACTTCAAGAGGCTTTGAGTCTTCCTTCAGAGGCTCAATGTCATTGGGGAGAGGCTTTTGTTCTTCCAGTGCAGGCTGGCTCTCCTCTAGGAGAGGTTTGGGTTCCTCTAGTGCAGGCTCGATGTGCGCTTTGGGAGACGGGAGATCATTCATGGGTGTCTGTTGAGGTAAAGATGGGGTGGAAATCACAGGTTGTGGGACAGAGCGGGTCATACGGCTTCCCAAAAACCCTAACCCGACGCCCAATAGCAAAAAGATTAGCTCCATTACGCTTATGCCTCTCAACGAAAATTCAATATAGACCCTGCCCTGCCCTGCTGAACAGTAAAATCTTCTCAAGCATAGCGAGTTTTTTGCAGTTCCTAGAGAACTTTCAGCCTGGGTACACAAGCCGTATTAAGGCTTTGTACTCTCTATGTGCTTTCTAGTTGAATGCTTCCTTGGCGTAAAATCTTCCAGCCGCTAGTCGTCCACTTGGCAACCGTCGAAGGAACTCCCGTCGTGCTAATTTGAGCGGCTTCCAATTCAGGACTCTCAAGGGTGAGAACCGCAGGAAAATAGGTCTCTATTTCTGCCATCGTTTGCAAGGGAGGCTCACCCGATCGATTGGCGCTGGTGGTTGCCAAAGGCCCAGTTTGGGACAAAATCGCGATCGCAATTCTAGAGTTTGGCACTCGTATGCCGATGGTGGTGGGGTCAGTCGGGTTCATGGCAGCCGGGACTTTGGCTGAGGCAGGCAAGACCAATGTGAGTGCTCCTGGCCAGTATTTTTGAGCAACTTGCTGCCAAATCTCCATTTCGGTCGCCGTACCTTGCACAAAAGGCCAGAGAGCGGCGGGCGATGCCCCCATTAAAATCAAGGGTTTCTCTTGAGAGCGCTGCTTGGCGGCAAATATCAAGTCTGAGCGCTCAGGTTGCACGGCTAGGGCAGGTACCGTATCTGTGGGAAAGCTGACTAACTGACCGGTGCTTGCGCCAGTCACCAAAGCGGACAGAGAAACTTGAGTCATTCGTCAATGGGTTGAAAGTTAGAAGGTTGAAAGTTGCAGGTTAGCAGGTTGTCGATGATTATCCAAACCTTCCCAACTTTCCCACCTTCAACCCTCAAGTTTGAACCCTCTCACTTCGATAAGCCAGAGCGAAGCGGTCAATGCCTGCCAAATCGGAAACAATCTGAATCTGGGAATAGCTGCCTTGCTGCTCTAGCAACTGAGTGACTGCATCGGCTTGTCCTGCCATCATTTCAATTAGCCAGACACCGCCTGGACGCAGATAGTTGGGAGAGGTTTTAATCAGGTGCCGAATGCAGTCTAGACCATCGCTGCCACCGTCTAGAGCCAGATGAGGTTCATGGTCACGAACTTCCGGCTCTAGCTGTTGTACCAAAGTGCTAGGGATATAAGGAGGGTTTGCCACCATACCACTCAATTGACCTTTAAGAGCGTCAAGAGGCTCCCACCAAGACCCTTGGTAAAACTGAATTCGTTGGGCACAGCCTAGCTGTAGAGCATTTTGCTCAGCCATGGCTAGGGCATCCGCGCTGTAATCCACAGCGTGAATGGTGGCAGCCGGGAAAACTTCAGCGAGTCCCAGAGCGATAACACCACTTCCGGTTCCTAAATCCGCCCAGTGTCCTGAGCCTAGATTGGGTGTTGGACTGTTTTTGACCGCTTTCACAGCCAAGTCAATCAGGTACTCGGTTTCTGGGCGGGGAATTAAAACAGCAGGCGAAACGTTGACTCGAAAATGACGCCAGGGGGTGACTCCAGCTAAGTACTGAATCGGCGATCGCTCATCAATACGCCGCTGCCACAGTTGGGATAGCACCGACAAAGGAAATAGCAATGCGATTTGGGGTCGCTGCTTAAAGGACTCCAAGCGCAGCGTCAGGGAGTCTAGTCCAGCCACTTCGGCGAGAAGCCAGTCTATTTCAGCCGTTGGGACACCCGCTTCTAGTGCGGACTTGCGAGCCTCCTGACGCCACTGCCAGAGAGCCAGTCCTGAGACCACTGACTCGTCATCGTCAGTGTTATTCCTGTCCAAGCCTCGCCCTCCTTGCTGCAACGGTTATAGGTACCTTATCGCCGTTGTTGACCGCCTTGGGGCGCATTTTGCCCAGCAGGAGCGGCGGGTAAGGTACGCAAGAAGGAGATTGCTTCTTGCGATGGCACGATGACGACGCTACTCAGCTCCTGATTGTTGCTGGTCTGTAAGGTGTAAATGACGCCTTCCAGAGGTACGGCTTCTACTTTAACTGTAGATGCCAACTCAGGCTTCTGCTGTTTGAAGCGGTCTACCATCGCCTGCAATTGCTCTTTCTCAAAAAAGAAGGGAATCACCGACTTACCATTTTCTTGAACCGTTAGATATCCGTTTTCTTTACCCCCTCTAGCCACAAACAAGGGTGTGCCCTGAAATGACTGCGCTTGTTGACCAGCTTGGCCGGCAATAGCTTGTGCGGCTTGTAATTGTTGCTGCACAGGGATAAAGGCAAAGTTTAGACCTTCTGGCTTATTTTGATTCTGTTGTCTCAGTTTGTAGATTTGCGCCAAAGACACAGGAACCACCTGCACGTTTTTGGCTATATCGGGTTTTTCCTTCTGCAACCGTTGAACAAAAGCCTGAGCATCCTTCTGGCTGATAAAAACTCCTGCTACCGCTTGAGCTTTATTTTGCCCATCGGGGATTGTCGCAACCAGGGGAGCGCCTTGGGGATCGGTAACGGTAAACACGGGGACCGGTTGCAATTTTTCCATCACCTGCGCTTCTGGTAATGCCAGCGCCTTGAGATTTTCTAAACCGAAGGAACCGAGTAGTGCAGTTCCTACTAAACCTAGTGTTGTGCTCCAGCGAACCAGTGATTTCATGGTCATTACCTCAGTTTTTTTCCTCAGAATACTTAGACCCCATTAAAATATTGCTCTTGCCTGGGGATGACTTATTGAGAGTTTAGAGTAGCAAGAGTAAATATGCATCAAAGCTTTTTTGACTTTATTGATGTTGTCGTTTAACTTTCACCATTTATCGTAGAATTACTCACTAACTCCAACCATTTTCTTCTGCATGGGTGAGTTTCCTGACTCTATGTAATCTCAAATAGTTCCACCCCATCTCTTTGAGCCAAATTACCTAATCTATCCTAATTCCTCAAGCTGAAGTCGGCTGTCCTAAATTTTATTAGGCTAGGGAGCCGAAGAGGATGTATTTTACTGCACTAGAGACATGAATGCAATCTCTCTCCCCTCAAAAAGCTTTTGGCTCATCCCCAGGCTGACTGTAGCCATGAGAGCCATCGCTCTTAGAGGATTTTCGGCGAGATTGACGATTTTACGTGGATACAGTTAACAAAAAATCAACGCTTCAGCCCAGTTTCCTCAAACAGGGATAGTCCTCTTCATCCCCAATGCCTGAACAACTGGGCACAATGCCCTAAGGGATATCTATCAAATTAATTAATCGGGATGACAGGATTTGAACCTGCGACATCCTGCTCCCAAAGCAGGCGCGCTACCAAGCTGCGCTACATCCCGGTGCCTTTTGCTAGTATAACTTGCTTTTGGCTGATTAGAGTCTACAGAAAAAATTTTGGCTTGTTAATCTGGATACCAGAACATGCCTTTAATACCTTCTGGATCAGCCATAAATCCCATCCTCCGATAAAAATTCACCACATGGGGATCGGCAAACAGGGTGATATTGCTAATATCTTCATTCCGCAGTTTCCTAATCATGTACTTCATCAAAGCCTTACCTAGCCCCTTGGTTTGGAAGTCTGGGTGAACCACCACATCCCAGATTGTGGCATTAAAAGCATGGTCAGACGTGGCACGAGCAAAGCCAATGAGGCGTTTGGTGTTACCTCGCTGCTGCCACATTGAAGTCACCAGGAAGCTGTGCTGAATGGCTTTTTTAACTTTACGCATGGGTCGCCGAGACCAGCCAACGGCATCACAGAGTTCTTCTAACTCATAAAGGTCGATATCCCGATCCGTGCTAAAAAATATCCGGGAAGTGTTATCGGTGCGATCGCTCGTACCTTCTATTGCTTCCCCCTCAAACTGCGTTTGCCCAGAGGCAGCATCAGAACTGCTAAAAAAGCTTTTCCAAAAACCCATGAA
Organism: Microcoleus sp. AS-A8; assembly: GCA_039962225.1. Lineage (NCBI taxonomy): Bacteria > Bacillati > Cyanobacteriota > Cyanophyceae > Oscillatoriales > Microcoleaceae > Microcoleus > Microcoleus sp. AS-A8. The sequence continues at coordinate 381,248 of JAMPKV010000004.1, read as the reverse complement.
GGTATGGCTGTGGCATTTTCCTACTTCTGTCCCCAAGGTGAGAGCAGATTTTCTTTTCCTAACGGATGAGACTTTCTGCTTTGAATAGAGACCAGACTTAACACTAGAAGTTTATCCCAAACTGGAGAGGTAAAATCTCTATAGATTCAGAACATTGGCGGGAATTTACCCCGAAACATCCGTAGATGATTGCTAGATGCACCTATACCCCTTGTTTATCAAAACATTCCCCATGGCATAAACTTAGGGTTTGGCGATAAGTCTTATCGGGCTAAATCGACGCAAAACTTCGTGCCATCGATAATAACACAACTAACAGCTCCCCTGTATCTTTCCATCCCAGAATCGCCAAAAGACCCAGGCTTGTCCTTCTTTAGGTAGACTGAGGGTACCCTCGCAGAATTTGTGAGAAATTTACCAGATACAGCAGGTTCTTTCCTTAGAAGTGTCTGTCGCTGTGTCTGGCTAAAAGCTTTTGAGCACAGCGATGGCTTAGGTCAACCTCATTACCTTGGTACGAGTCCTACCCCTACCCCTACTTATGGCTGCGGGTTTGAAAACATCTACATTAGAACTCCTCAAGCGCTTTAATCGGGCGTTTCCTCAGTTTTATGAACAGTTTGTCAGTAGTGAGATCCAACTGCAAAACCTGAGGCTCGCCTACCGACTGTACAAAAGTAGGCGGGCGGTGATTGAGATCCAACCGGAAGGCTCCAAAAGTGCCCTGCATTTTGCTTACCGGAACCAATCATTTCTCCTCAGTGACATTTTTGGCGTTCTAGCGGCCTATGGACTGACGATTCATAGCCTCAGTCTCTATGGTCAAATCAGTCCGCCGATGTTGGTATTTATCAAACTGGTGGTTTCTCGCGGTAGCCAAGCGCTGACCAACACAACCTCAGAAAATGTCTGTCGGGCGATTCGAGAGGCGTTAGCAGGGCGATTTGAAGTAGAAGAAATGCTGGCAGTGGAGTTTAATCTCGATGCTGGTTTGGAACAAGTGGAAACAGAATTTTATGTCGATCCGGTTTTCCATCTCCCGGCACTCTTGATTGAGGCGGACAACCAGCCCGGTTTATTCTACAAAGTCATGTATGCCATCTGGCAAGAAGATTTACTGGTGGTCAATGCCAACTTGCTGGTGTGGCGTGGACGAACCCGGTTAATCCTGTACTTATTGGGACCCAACGAAAACTTGATTCCCGAATACCTTGGTCAAAAAATTGCGGAAAGCGTGCGGCAGCGATTACTCGGTCGCCGATTTTAGGAATTGGCGTTGAAGGTTGAAATTTGAAGGTTGGAAGGTTCGCTCAATCATCTTCAACCGGCTCACCTGGCTAACTTTCAACCCTTTCCCATTGCCCAATCTTCGATAAGATGAAAATATGGCATTCATTGACATTCTGGGGGCTACTCACGCTTACGAACTGACGCCTCCCCCTGCATCCCCCTCTCCTGTCCTTGTTTTTATCCACGGCTGGCTTTTAAGCCGCAACTATTGGCAGCCTTTAATTGATACGTTGGCACCGGATTATCAGTGCCTTACTTATGACCTGAGGGGATTTGGTGATTCTCAGCCCCAAATGGATAAAACTCAAAACAGTATTGAGTTAATCGATGCTACATTAGCGGACGCTGATGCGCTCAAACAGATTTCTTCCAGGTACACCCTAGCCGCCTATGCTCAGGATTTGAATGTTTTGCTGCAACAGCTAGGTATAGACTGTGCTTGGCTCATCGGTCACTCGTTAGGCGGCAGCATCGCCCTTTGGGGCGCGTCGATGGCTTCGGATCGAGTCAAGGGGGTTATTTGTGTCAATGCTGGAGGCGGAATTTACATCAAAGAAGAATTTGAGCGCTTTCGGGCTGTGGGTCAACAACTGGTGAAGCAACGACCCCGTTGGCTTTGTTACCTGCCTTTGCTGGACTTGCTCTTGACGCGATCGCAGGTGGCACGTCCGATCCCACGTCGATGGGGACGCCAGCGACTGATTGATTTCGTTGCCGCTAGTCCTGAAGCCGCTGTTGGAGCTTTACTCGATTCAACCACAGAAACCGAAGTGAATCGGTTACCTGAAGTGGTGTCCAAGCTCACGCAGCCCGTTTATTTTATAGCTGGTGCCAACGATAAGATCATGGAACCGAAGTACGTGCGCCATCTGGCTAGCTTCCACGCGTTATTTCAAGGCTGTGATGAGAACGTGATTGAAATTCCTGAGTGTGGGCATCTAGCCATGGTAGAGCAGCCAGACAAGCTGGAGACTCAAATCCGTAAGATTCTCATGAATCATTAACCTCCCCCTCATTGGCATTGCTCAAGGGCTACAGGCCAAGGCGATCGCGAATCGCTTTGCTCACACCAATAAACATCAAAATCCAAAATCCTCTAAATTTTTCCCTTTGCTGGGATAAAGTAGACGCGGTTACCGAAAGCGTAACAGAGTCGTTTGGTGGTTGGAAGGGCAGGCATATTAGCAACAATTAGGTTTCTTGCATAACTTTTAACAAAAAAGGTGATAAATTCTACAGCTTATGTAGGATTTATCGAGCGCTGCAAGGATTTTCTAATCATCTGTGAGCCAAAAGCCGTCTCAAAATTAGGGAACTTGACACGGACTCTACCCGCTTTCCTACTTTTTATTAAGTTAGGCAACAGTTCAACAATCTTTCCCGCCTAACGTTCCTAGATTAAAGACAATAATGAAATTCATCCTTGTTGAGGGAGGCCATGCTACAACAAGATCCCAGAAATTATCAAATCCTGTTTCTCTCACTCTTTTTAATATTGGGGATCGGAACCAGGGACTGGACACTAAGACCTGACTTAATTCTCGTTGTGACGATTACCTGTCTTCTGACCCAGTGGGTCGCAGTATCCTTGTGGCCAAATCCCCAAGAAAAAATTATGAATTGGCTCAAGGCTAAGCAGATTAAAACTTGGCAAGAGAAGTTTCAATTTTGCAGGTTAAACGTTAAAAATTGTAACAATCAGACCCGTCTTGAGTTGCCCATTGCTTCACCAACTCAAGACCAAAATAGATCAGAAAAAGAAAATTATGGTTTAGTGAATTTTCCCCAAGTAACTTCACTTAAGAGTGCAATGATTACATCCTTAAGTTTAAGTTTGTTGCTACGGGCTGACCACTACACCACCATGATTTTGGCAGGGTTTCTAGCCATTTCAAGTAAATTTCTGTTTCAATTTGAACGCAAACATTTTTTTAATCCGGCTAACTTCGGTATCGTTGCTGCTTTACTCTTGACCCATGATGCCTGGGTTTCCCCCGGACAGTGGGGAGAGGATGGCTGGTGTGCGTTGTTGTTTGCAGGTACTGGTGGGCTAGTTTTGAAACGAGTAGGTCGCTGGGACACAACAGTCGCTTTTTTGGGTGCCTACACTTTGCTAGAAGCAATTCGCAATCTTTGGCTCGGTTGGACATGGGATGTCTTTAGCCATCGGTTAATGAGTGGCTCATTGTTACTATTTGCTTTATTTATGATTACCGATCCTCGCTCCATTCCTAATGCGAGAATCAGTCGGATGATTTGGGCTGGTTGCATTGCTATTCTCACATTTATCCTCCGCAATCAATTCTTCATTTCTACATCTTTTTTCTGGGCTTTATTTGCTCTTTCTCCTTTAATTGTGATTTTAGATATTATCTGGTCATCCTCTAGATTTTCTTGGAATGAAACCTCTGCCAATAACAGAGTAGGTTTAGTCAATAAGGAGGCTAATCAGTCAAATTTGGAGCCATTAAGCCTCAGTTGATGGACTATAGACAATCTTGATCACGACTAATTTTTACCAATCTTAAGGAGGTAAGGATGAGATTATTTCGGTGCTTAATAACTTTACTGCTTACATTTGTATTCACGATTGGCTTAACTCAAAATGCCTGGGCATTTTGTGGTTTCTATGTATCAAAAGCAGACAGCAAGCTTTATAATCAGGCGTCCCAAGTGATCATTGCTCGCAATGGAAATCGCACCATTCTCACAATGGCGAATGATTTTCAGGGGGATGTCAAAGATTTTGCGATCGTTGTGCCGGTGCCTGTGGTTATCCAACAAGACCAGGTGAATGTAGGCGACCCAAATATTATGGAACGGCTGGATAGTTTTAGTGCGCCTCGGCTAGTGGAATATTTTGACTCCGACCCTTGTGCGCCTCCTCCACCGCCCATGATGGCTGCACCAAGAAGAATGGAAGGAGGAGGAACAAGGAGTGGCTCCAGTGAAAGTGACAGCGCTTTGGGTGTTACGGTAGAAGCCCGGTTTACTGTAGGAGAATATGACATCCTCATCCTCAGTGCCAAAGAGTCTAATGGTCTAGAAACATGGCTCAAACGCAACGATTATAAACTGCCACAAGGGGCAAATCAGCTGCTACGCCCCTACATTCGGCAGAATATGAAATTCTTTGTTGCTAAAGTCAATCTTCAAGAATTTGAAAAAGCTGGCTATCAATTTTTGCGCCCCCTCCAGATGGCCTACGAATCACCCAAATTCATGTTGCCCATTCGGTTAGGCATGATGAATGCGACAACGGCGCAAGACCTGATTGTTTATGTCTTATCACCAAAAGGTCAAGCCGAAGTTATCAACTACCGCACTGTGAATGTTCCTTCAGATGCTGAGATACCCGTTTTCGTAAAAAACGAGTTTGGTGATTTCTACAAGGCCATGTTCCAAACATCCTATACTCGTGAAGATAGAAAAGTTGCTTTTAGGGAATATGCCTGGGATATGGGGAGCTGTGACCCTTGCTCAGCTGAACCTTTAAATCTAGAAGAACTGAAGAAAGCAGGTGTTTTTTGGCTTTCTCCAAATGCACCCAATAATGTATTTATTACTCGCCTCCATGTGCGCTATACCCGCGATAAGTTTCCTGAAGATTTGATGTTTCAAGAAACGTCTAATCGCCAACAGTTTCAGGGACGATATATCTTGCGTCATCCATTCACCGGGGAAATGAAGTGTGAAGCGGGGCGACAATATCAACGCTCTTTGAAGGAGCGACTGGAACAGGAAGCCCAGACTTTGGCGAAGCTCACTGGCTGGGATATTAAGGATATCCGAAAGAAAACTAATGTGGCTCAAGGTCAATCTAGTCCTTGGTGGCGCAATCTTTGGCCTTAAGGAATACTTCACTTGACTGCTGGGTATAACAAGGGGCACGACATGTCGTGCCCTTACCGTGTGGTACATGCAACTGAAAACCTCTATATTCGTTGGTCATAAGTTATGGCTCATTGGGTAGAAGTTTAAAGTCTCCAGGTTTCTATCTTTAATCACTGAGGGAATCAGCGATCGCACTATCTATGCCCGTTTGCTCTAATTCCTAGGACTGAAAATCTAGCTAACAAACAAAAAAACTCCTGAACGCTAAGAACACTCTTGTAAAGGTTAGGTGAAGACTACCTAGGAGTATTCTTAGCAATATGGTCACAGTTACAAGTAGTGCAGACAATGGGGTTGGTACTCTCAGAGCAGCGATCGCTTCTGCTGCGCCAGGGGAGACGATTCAATTTGACCCCAGTCTCGCGAATCAGACCATAATCCTTACGAGTGGTCAACTTGAAATCAACAAAAACCTGATTATTGATGGTGCCAATGCTCCCGGCTTAACCATCAGTGGGAATAATGCATATCGGGTGTTGGATGTCAATGTCGATCCGAATTTTAATCCAACCACGGTGACACTGCGCAATCTAGCGATCGCCAATGGGCAAAGCATTGGAATTGGTGAAGAAGGAGCAGGAGGAGGAATTCGCACAGCCAGTGGCACAACCCTAACGGTAGAGAATAGCCAATTTAACAACAACGCCTCTTTGGGTAGTGGCGGAGGAGCAATTTGGGGCGGGTTTCGCAGCACCATCACTGTCGTTAATAGCCAATTTGTGGGAAATGATGGCACCGCCGGTACGGATGAGCGAGGTGGCGGTGCGATCGCCGTCAAAAGTGAAAGCTATCTCACGGTTCGGGATAGTCAATTTACCAATAACCGAGGGATTAACGGTGGGGCAATTAACAGCCTGTTGAGCAGTCTGTTAGTAGAAAATTCCACCTTTGCCAATAACGACTCAACACCGGGTGGACTCTTGAGTTTACCTCCCCGGTATACCAAGGGTTACGGCGGCGCAATCTACACCGATGGCGCTTCGGGAGGCCAGATTTCGATTCGCGGCAGTCGATTTGACGGGAATAAAGGTGCAGGACAGGGGGGAGGACTGTTTCTGTTTGCCTATGGTTCAGACCAAGTGATTGTTGAAAATAGCGCGATTATCAACAATCAGGTGATTAAGGATGCTAAGGGAGACTCCTTCGGCGGTGGCATTCGCCAGGGTAACGTGGCGTTAACGATCAACAACACGACCTTCGCTAACAATTCGGCGCTGCAACAAGGTGGCGGTTTATGGGTAGGAGAGCAAGCGCCTCTCAGTATTACCAACAGTACGTTTTCCGGCAACAAAGTTCAGGATACCGATGGCGGTGGTTCGGGGGGTGCGATCGCGCTGATCAATGGCACCAGTCCCACCAATATCGTCAACACAACGTTTGCCAACAATTCCGCTGGATGGTCTGCTGGAGCGATTTTAAGCGGAGAGCAAACGCCTGTCACAGTCAGCAATTCGATTTTTGCCAATAATACAGCCGGGAATCCCTACAACATCGATCAACAGACCAACCGTGAATTAACCGACGGGGGGAATAATCTCCAATTTCCTGCGAAACTGACGAACGGTGACCCCAATGACAACAATGTAACGGCAACGATTACGATCGCAGACCCGAAACTCGGCCCCTTACAAGATAATGGCAACGGTATTTTAGTCCATCCCTTGCTGCCAGGGAGTGCCGCGATTGATGCGGGGAATAATGCGATCGCACCCAGCACCGACCAACGGGGGGTGACTCGTCCTCTGGATGGGGATAGCAATGGTACGGCAATTGTGGACATTGGCGCTTATGAATTTTCGGGTACTCAGCCAACGACTCCAACCCGTCTGATTAAAAATGCCAGCGATCTTTTTACCATCGAAGGCAGCCAAGGACAAGCCCAACTTCAAGTTCAGCTAACTAACCGAGAGACGGAACATATCAATGAAGTTGGCGTTTTTGTAGTGGATGATGATTCTGGCAAGATTAATGGTGTTGCTCCAGGTGAAGTTGGCTATCAACAAGCCGCTATCAACCGAGCTCAAGCCCTTTTCTCTGTCCCCCCAAACCGTCAACCCCTCAGTCCAGATCTGTCTAGTCAACTCAGCTTGAATGTTGGTACGCATTTAGGATTTTACCTAGTTTCCAACAGTACCATTGCTGCCGTGCAGGCTGGGCAGACCTCTTTAGAGAATGTATTCTTCTTCACACCAGAGGCGAATACGGATAACTTCGACCATCTTCAGGTTTCAGAACTTGGCATCAGTAGCTTTAGCCTAGCTTGGGAAGACTTAGTCGGTGGTGGGGACGCCGACTTTAACGACATGGTACTAAACGTGCAACTCATCCAATCCGGTGATTCGTTAACAGGTTTAGTGCCAACGCAGAGTATTGTCAACCCAGACATTGCCTCTAACGATTTATCGAGTGCTGCGAGGGTAGATGAGTCTACAGGTGGTATTGACAATCTCAACTCAGGCTATACAGTTGCCGATATTTCTGAAAGCCAGGTGAATTCAACAGCAGGGCTACTTGGAGGGATATCAGGTGAGACGCCGGATACATTGCTGAGTTTGAATAATCCTCAAGCAGTTGCTGACTCTCCGTTCTTGGGGGCGAATTCGGATAATGTTGACCCAGTTCGCCAGTTTGGGAACAATGCTTCTGGTTTTTAGGGCGTTAAAAACCTAACCCCCTTGCCTGCGAGGGAAGGGGGAGAATTGTGATTAATGTGATCGCACTTTGCCATTGTCAGGGGAGAGATGCGATCGCGTTTTGAAACTCTCAAAAAACTTACTCTAAATCCTCGTAAAGTTCCATCACCCTAGTCAGGGGCAAACGCGACTGAACGCCTAGAGTGAGTGGAGAAGTATGTCCCCGGTTCAGATGATCCGCCGCCGCACAACCAATCATCGCCGCATTATCAGTACAGTACTTAAGGGGAGGAAAGAGAACTCGCAAGTTGTGACTCGCTGCCGCCTCTTGCATCTGCTTCCTCAAACCACTATTCGCCGCCACACCACCCCCAACGGCAATGGTATTCAACCCATAGTCACGGGCACAAGCGATCGCACGTTTGGTGAGCGCTCTGGCTACGGTATCCTGAAAACTAGCAGCAATATCAGGTACAGGTAACTCAGATTCATCCTGCCCCAATTTTTGCACCAACCGCAGCACGGCTGTCTTCAAGCCACTAAAACTGGAATCATAAGGATGATAGCCCCCATTCGGACGGGACACTTTACCTTCAGGTAGGGGAAAGGCTTTGGGATTCCCCTCGTGTGCCAAACGATCAATCACGGGGCCACCGGGATAACTTAGCTTCAACAACCGTGCTACTTTATCAAAAGCTTCACCCGCCGCATCATCGCGAGTTTCTCCCAATGTTTCGTAATGACCACAATCTTTAACATATATTAAGCTCGTGTGACCGCCAGACACCAGCAAGCACAAAAAAGGTGGCTCTAACTCTGGTTCACTCAAATAGGTGGCATAAATATGTCCTTCTAGATGATGAACACCGATGAACGGCTTTTGGTGGACAATTGCCAGGGTTTTTGCAGCCGTTAACCCCACCAACAGGGAACCGACTAAGCCAGGGGCACAGGTAGCAGCAATCCCGTCTATCGCACTCCAGTCGAGTTGGGCTTCAACAAGGGCTTGCGCGATCGCCTGGTTAATCGTCTCCACATGACTGCGTGAGGCTACTTCCGGCACCACACCCCCATATTGACGGTGAACCGGAATTTGAGAAGCCACGACATTACTGCAACAGTGGCGATTGTTGACAACCGCTACCGAGGTTTCATCACAACTGGTTTCTATTGCTAACACGCAAGCCATTGCTCATGACCTTAATTAATAAAACTACTTTTAGTTCGTTAAACTTTACTAGGTTAACCTGTCAGAGTAAGATTGCTTGGGTGTACGCATCGTTTAATCTTCATAGTGTACACATTACTTTTTGTTGCTTAACAAAAGGAAACAATTTTATGCGACGATTGTTGGCTCTAATTTTTGCGATTTCTCTGTGGTTTAGTTTTGTCCCTCCAGCCTCTGCTGAGGTATCTGGACTCGTTCCTTGTAAGGAATCTAAGGCGTTTCAGCAACGGGCTAAATCTGCGCTGAATACCACCGACGACCCCAGTTCTGGGAAAAATCGGTTTGAGCGTTATTCTGAAGCTTACTGTGGCCCTGAGGGGTTACCTCACCTGATTGTAGATGGTCGCTTAAACCGTGCTGGCGACTTTCTAATTCCTAGCATTCTGTTTCTCTATATAGCCGGTTGGATTGGTTGGGTTGGTCGTGCCTATCTACAATCAATTAAAAAGGAAGCAAACCCCGAAGAAAGAGAAATTATCATCGATGTTCCACGGGCAATCAGCTTCATGCTATCCGGTTTCACATGGCCTCTAGCAGCCCTTGGGGAACTAACATCCGGTAAGTTAACGGCTAAGGACGAAGAGATTCCTGTTTCACCCCGTTAATTTAGTTTGACTTGACTACCATTATTAGGAGGAAGTTTATGGACGGTTTACCCAGATTTCTTTCAAGCGCACCCGTGTTAATCATGCTGTGGTTATCATTTACAGCGGGACTTTTGATCGAATTTAATCGCTTTTTTCCAGATCTACTGTTCCATCCCATGTCCTAAACGCCAAGGGTTTATTCTTTAAATAAGAGTTAACCTAAGCACAAATTTCATCGGTAAACTCACACCAGAACCCTGTCTCAATTGGCCGTGGAGACAGGGTTTCTCATTGGGGCACGTCAATGCCTTTCAGCGTACAAGTTCTAGGCAGAAATTCCCGGCTTTGAAGTTCCTTTTTCCTTGGAGCGCACTTCCCTATATGCTGAAATATGCATAATAGCTAGTGAGCGAGCAAATCAGGGGAAAATTCATGGGACGTTTGGCACTGCTGAGTGTGTCGGATAAAACTGGGCTAATCGACTTTGCCCGTCAACTAGTTGAGGAATTTGAGTTTGATTTAATCAGCAGTGGCGGAACGGCAAAGGCGCTGCAAGAGGCAGGGTTGCCCGTCACGAAAGTTTCCGATTACACGGGATCTCCTGAGATTTTAGGTGGAAGAGTAAAGACGCTGCATCCTCGGATTCATGGGGGCATTCTGGGGCGTCGGGACTTACCGCAGGATCGGGCAGAGATGGAGACGCACCAAATTCGTCCCATTGATTTGGTGGTTGTGAATTTGTATCCCTTTGAACAAACCATCGCACGCCCGAATGTCACGGAAGCTGAAGCGATCGAGCAGATTGACATTGGTGGCCCTGCTATGTTACGAGCAGCGGCGAAGAATTTCGCGAATCTGACCGTATTGTGCAATCCGGGGAACTATAACGACTACCTCCGGGAGTTGCGACAGAATGGGGGAGAAGCCCCATTGAATTTCCGGAAAGTATGCGCCCAGAGGGCATTTGGGCATACGGCAGCTTACGATCGCGCCATCGCCACTTACCTCAGCGACGACTCTCTACAAGCCACGAGTCCCGGACAACCGGTACCTCCTCCCCAATTTCTCCTGTCAGGACAGCCATTACAAGCCCTGCGTTACGGGGAAAACCCCCATCAATCGGCAGCTTGGTATCAAGTTGGGGCTGTGCCAACCGGGTTTTCAGGAGCAAGTATTCTCCAAGGCAAAGAACTCAGCTACAACAATTTGGTGGATTTAGAAGCCGCACGGCGGATTATTGCGGAATTTCCCGATACTCCAGCAGCCGCAATTCTCAAACATACCAATCCCTGTGGTGTGGCGGTAGGCACAACACTGGTAGAAGCGTATCAAAAAGCCTTTCAAGCGGATTCCGTTTCGGCGTTTGGGGGAATTGTGGCGTTAAATCAACCCATTGATGCGCCCACCGCAACGGAACTGACGAAGACATTTTTAGAATGTGTTGTAGCACCCGCTTGTGAGGCAGAAGCCCAAGAAATTTTGGCTGCGAAAGCGAAGGTGCGGGTTTTAATCTTGCCCGATTTAAACAAAGGGCCGCAGCAAACCGTAAAAGTGATTGCCGGTGGTTTTTTGGTGCAAGCGTCTGACGATGTTGTGGAAACGCCAGAGAGTTGGCAGGTGGTAACAGAACGGCAACCCACGCCTGAACAATTGGCAGAATTACTATTTGCTTGGAAAGTGTGTAAGCATGTCAAATCCAATGCGATTGTGGTCACACGCGATCGCACGACCTTAGGAGTTGGTGCCGGTCAAATGAATCGCGTAGGTTCCGTGAAAATTGCTCTGGAACAAGCTGGGGAAAAAGCCCAAGGTGCTACTCTGGCGAGTGATGGGTTCTTCCCCTTTGATGATTCGGTACGAACGGCGGCGGCGGCGGGTATTGTGGCGGTTGTTCAACCGGGTGGTAGTCTGCGGGACAAAGATTCGATTCAAGCGGCTAATGAACTGGGTTTAGTGATGGTACTCACTGGCGTTCGTCACTTTTTGCATTGATTTGTTAGCCAGGAATCAAAGCAATCAAACTTCTACCCCACAAGAAAAAATGACTCTTGTGGGATGGGCATCTTGCCCGTCGTAGCTATTTGCTTGCAAGAGGTCTACTTTTTTGGCGACGAAAGGAAGAAAAAAATAGTTTGGGCATTTCTCCGCATTCCCTTCGTGATTGGGTTATCTTAATCTAATCGCTGGGAAGACCCCCGTTATTAAGGAATCTGAACGGGGTATGAGAGGAGGAAGAAATCGATGTTCGCTAAAAAAGCGGCCTGGAAAAATTTGTGCGCGATCGCTTTGATTTTATTGCTGATTATTGGGATGATATTTGCCCTGCTTTTTCTCTCCCAACCCTGGCAAGATTTTTCTTTTTCAGGCATATTTCTGCTTTTTTCAGTGATTCTCTGGGGCAATATCCTCACTTGGTCGCGACGTAGGAAACGCGCCGGCTGTCTTTTATGGAATTTAGGGCGACCCTCAACCTACAGGATTATGTTGATTGTGAGTCTCCTTTTCGTGATGAGCGCTACTCTGCAAACGATTGTCTTTTTCGACTTATTAAGGAAGGGATTTGCTGATAGTACTCACCTGCCAGAATATTATATCTCTCAGGTCATTTTATACTGGACTACAGCCTTTTATTTTTATTGGGCTGGGTTAAGCCGTTTGCAACTTCGAGAAAATGGCATTTATTTTAAGTTTGGATTAATTGAGTGGGGACAAATTGCCTCCTACACATGGGAGGGAAAACAAGGGAATACCTTAACGGTGTGGCTGAAACAACGTATTCCTTTATTTGACACTCGGAGTTGGGCAATTCCTGTGATTCACAAGACGGCGATCGAACGTATTATCAATCAATATTTATTGGGTGATGCCCGGAAGACGAGAAGCTCTATATGAACTTGCCATTGGCTGTAAAAAAGGACACTCCAAAGAGTGTCCCTGAAGTTCTATTAATCTAAACGCTTGTGAAGCTCAGCCTACCTTAAGACGAAGGTACAAGCCGCTTACGCAGTGACTCAGATCGACGCTTCGCCGTTGCATTATCAGGTTCATACTTGAGCGCTTCTTCATAAGTTTGTAAGGCTTGAGCCGTTAACTTTTTACGCTCATAAACATGACCCAAATTGTTGAGCGCTGTGACATATCCTGGATCTAACTTTAGAGCCTCTTTGTACTCACGAATGGCAATATCATATTGTTCTTGTGCAAAGTAAGAAAAGCCTAGAGCATTATGTACAGGGGCAAGGTTTTCTTCCTCAATATCTACACCCTTGAGTGCTTTTTGGAACAAACCGATCGATTGGGCAAACATTTTCTTATCAGCATAGATGCTGCCCAACTCGTAATACTCTTGAACGGTTCCTCGCTCTTTCTTGAGCTTGTTTTCTAGCCGTGAAAGAGTGGTTTCAATTTTACGAGTTTTGAGGACTTGCCGAACAATCGCCCACCCAGCCGCGCCCAGCAGCACTAGCAATGTAAACAAATAAACAATTGGAAGCGAATTCTCCATCATTTTTGAAACTCTAATAAAAGTATGAAGTGTCAAGGATGAAGTATGAAAAATTAGAATTCACACTTGCCCATTAGGATGAAGATGTATTCTTCATCCTCCATCCTCCATCCTTCATCCTTTAATTATGGTAAACCCCAAGTGGCAATGCGTTCGGCTAGCCAACCCGACTCTTGCCAACGAGCGATCGCTTCATTTACGCGTTGGTACAGTTTGGCGTACTGCAACCCCTTGGGCATCACGACACACAAAGCTTGAGCCGAAAGCCGCACTGGCAGCATCCGATACTGAGGATATTCCTGAACCCAGCCCGTCAGGACGCTATTATCACCCGCAAAGGCATCGGCACCTTCTTTTTCCAAAATTGATCGCGCCTGTTCATAGGACTCTACCCCTACCAGCTTCGCGTTGGGTAAGTTATGCTTCACTACCGGAATTGTACTAGAGCCTTTAACGACTGCAATTGTCTTTGTGGTTAGATCATTTAACTGAAGGATTGAAGCATCCTTTGTCACAAATCCCGTACCATCTAAGTAATACGGTCTACTAAAGTCTACTAATCGAGAACGGGACTCCGTTGCCGTCACTCTGGCGATCGCAAGATCCACTTTACCTTCAAATATCATCTTCAGCCGATCCGTATTTTTCACCGGCTGCAAAACCACAGCATTTGGTTTTCCCAACAGTTCTTCAGCTAGACGTTTAGCAATATCAATTTCTAGCCCTTGCAAATTCCCCGCCGCGTCACGGAAACCCAAGGGGCGCAGATTGTCTTTTACGGCAACAATTAACTCACCCCGCTGCTGAATCTCGTTGAGCTCAGCACTAAAAACTGATGGAGGTGTCACCAAAGATAGCGCCACCCATGCAACGACAACACTAAAGCTGAAGAACTTGCGGTTAAACCCCATTGGCTATCTTTGTTAGGACTGGGGATTAGGGGGTGGGGACTGGGCAAGAGTCTACCCCATTACCCATTATCCATCCTTCATTTCCCAGCTTGATTCGCCAATTCCACCACTTGATTAAAGCTGGTTGGATCGAGTACAGCTAACTGAGCCAGCATCTTGCGGTTTAGCTGAATGTTGGCTTTTTTCATCAAACCCATCAGTTGGCTATAGCTTACGCCATTCATTCTCGCTGCGGCGTTAATGCGAGTAATCCACAGGCGACGAAAATCCCGCTTGCGCTTTTTGCGATCGCGATAGGCGTTCCGTAGCGCCTTCATCACCTGTTGATTCGCCGTGCGAAACAGCGTGGAATGAGAACCCCGGAACCCTTTAGCCAGCTTCAGAATTTTTTTGCGTCGTTTCCGAGCGACGTTACCGCGTTTTACCCGTGTCATGATTCGTTGTCAGTTGTAAGTTGTTACTGGGTAGGACAGGCAGACACCTGTCAGTGGTTCAATGCTAGTGCAGGCAACAGGGTAAAACAGCCATCTCAGTTTGCTCCCTTGTCACCCATCCCTAATATCTACAAATAGGGCAGCATCAAATGTACATTTTCAGCGTCGCGTTCATTGACAAGTGCTTTCTGAGACAGACGCCGTCTCCGAGATGAGTTTTTGTGTTCTAGCATGTGGTTTTTAAACGCTTTGCGGCGTGAAATTTTGCCACTACCAGTAGCTTTAAAACGTTTGGCCGCTGCTCGGCGCGTTTTTAGTTTCGGCATGGACTAACTTTAATAAGGGCACAATCTATAATAGTACTACTCTCCATGCCCCTTAAGCAAATGTCAGGGAACAGGATGGGAACCCATCCCCCTTGAGAGCCTCTTGATAAGAGGCAGCTTTTAAGCCTAACTCTTAGTTCATCGTTCTTGATAACTATCACCCTTTGGAGTTAGACCTTAACGTACTATCCATTCTTTGACATCGTGCGAGATAAATTTGTGCGACAGTATCCTCTGGGTTTAAGTGCAGGCATTCTTCAAACAGTTGGGACGCACTTTTGAAAGAATGCAGATTATAGAGTAACAATGCCTCTTCAAAAGCGGTTTTTGTGGCTAACTTACTCTCTCGAATTTTAGGCGGATCGGCCTCAAACACTTCATAGACACTCACCGCCGCTAATTTACCCTTAACTTTCACTCGATCAATGAGGCGAAAAGCATATTGATTCGCATCGTGTAATTGTGAAAAAGTATCGTGAGAAATTAACAAAGATACCCCATACTCTTTCGTCAATCCTTCAATCCGAGACGCTAAGTTAACTGTATCACTAATCACTGTACTGTCCATTCGGGAGTATCCCCCCACCGTGCCTAACATGAGTGACCCTGTATTGATGCCAATGCCAACCCGAATGGGAATGTAGCCAGCTTTAGCACGGCCTTTATTATATTCAGCCAGACGTTGCAGCATAGAAATCGCCGCTTTCAAAGCGTTATCAGCACCTTTATTAAACAGTGCCATAATCCCATCGCCCATATATTTATCAATAAAACCCTGATTTTCTAGAATCGCAGGTTCCATGCGACTTAAATAAGCATTAATAAATGTAAAATTTTCTTCTGGGGTCATACTTTCGGAGAGGGTGGTAAAGTCGCGAATATCCGCGAATAACACCGACATCTCCTTTTGTACGTGGTCACCTAATTGGACATCGACAATGCTTTCTTTATCTAAAAACTGAAGAAACTGGCGCGGGACAAAGCGGGAGAAGGCATGGTTGAGTTGAAACAGTTCTGAAGTGAATTTGAGCCGCTCGGCTTCAGCTTTTTGGCGCTCGGTAATGTCTTGAAACGCGGCGATCGCATACTCAACTCTGCCCTTTTCATCAAAAATTGGAGTGGCCCACACCTCTAAGGGGATAACCTTGTCTCCTTGGCGAATTTCCATATCATCAATCGTGCCACTTTCACCACTTAATGCCCGCAAAATAGGTCGGCGATCGCATGGGTACAACTGATTGCTTCCCGCTACATAAATTTGACTGCTCTCTGGCAAGTTAGGGGCGCTCGTTCCTGGTGCGCGCTTTTGTCCCAGGATTTGCTGTGCCATTTTATTGGCGTAGTAGGGTTTCCCAGTGGCATCAAGAACGAACACCCCGATCGGCACAGCGTCCAAAAATTGAGCCAACCTCTTGTGCCCATTCACTACCGCCTCCTCTGCCTGGTTGTACAACCAATTTTCTACCGTATCACCGTGTTCTGTTGTTGTTTCTAACAACAGTTCTAAGTCTGCCTTGTCCCTGGCTAAAGTGTCTAAAAAAGATTGAAGCTCCATGGCACAAGCATGGAGAGCCGCCTCGGCACGTTGGCGTTCAGCAATTTCAGCTTGGAGTTGTTGATTCGACTCATGCAACAGAACGTCTATCGCATCAGCATGAATTGTCGTCGTTTCCAGTAAAATTTCCAGATCGACCTTATCCCGCTTCACGGCTTCTAGTTCTTGACGTAGCCTTTCTATTTCTAGAAGTAAGTGTTCTGATGATAGTTGTTCTGCCTGCATCGCCATAAGGGTTGGGCTTTCATAAAAGCGACTTTATCGGTATAGTCCATATCGAACGATGCACCTGATAGAATAATCATTCTAATTCCAGTTGCAATTTTGGCATCAAACGTTGCAAATTCTTTAACGACTTCCCCTGCCAAGGAATGTTCTTAGATCCTAGAACCACCATTTGCATCGTTCCTTTCTGACGTACCTTAATCACGAACTTCGAGATCACATTAATCCCTGAACTGTTAAGAAATTCTAGATTTCGTAAATTCAGAGTCAACGTCGGTGGGTCATGATCAGCTACGTCATTGAGTAACTGTACGATGGGTGCATACTCTTCCATCCCATTTAAACGAAGTGAACCCTGGCAGCTAATTGTTTCGGTCACTGAGTCGTAAAAGATGCTGTAATCTTTAGACTGAATCTCCATGACGAATGAACTCCTTATCATCGTTTTAGTGACCTATACTGTTAACTGCACCATTGTAGTGACGGCGAGCGCATCCGGGTTTTGATCAACCATCTCAAACTTCCAGCCGAGCTTGGCTTGATAATCATTAATCATGGTTAGCAAGCCTAATCCAGAGTGGTTTTCGTTGATGTCTTCCGTATCTTTTTCCAGATGGTGAAGGTATAACTCGCTAGGGTCTGAGGTGGATAACTCTTGGATGAATTGCTGGAACTTCTTGACTCTTTGGGGATGCACACTATTAGTTGCCAGGAAAACAAGTCTGTGGCTATCCATTTGGAGTCTGATACTGATCTGCTGGGGTAATGATTCGTCGTTAAACTTCATGGCATTTTCTAATAACTCATTGGCGATAAAACTAACAGCACTTTTGACTTGATTTTGGGTCGCCGTTTCAGAGTTAGCCTCTTCACTACCAGGAAAAAACGTGGCAAAATAGTCCGCCATAAAATCCGCAGACAAACCATTATTGCGCCAGCGCTGCTTGAGTGAGACAGAGGTTGGTGAAAATACCATGGTCAGACCTTCCTGACCGTCAGGCAAGTTGTCACTAAAGTCACCAAATATCTGAGTCATATCGATTTTGGTCATTGGTCATTGAACAAAAAGTTAAAGATTGAAAAGTGCAGGTTTGAGGTTAGAACAAATCAAGCTATCAACTGATCAATGTCATCCCTTTTCCAAAAAATGACTACTTTTGTTTAAGTACCAGCAAAGTAATGTCGTCATAAACTTTTTGCTGGCCGATGTGCGCTCGCACATTATCAAGCACTGTCTGCTTGATTTGCTCCGCAGTTTGTTGCCTGTTGTCTCTAACTACTTCACATAATCTTTCAATTCCGTATTGCTCTCCCGCTAAATTTTCCGCCTCCGTAATTCCGTCAGTATAGAGGACAACCACATCTCCTGGATGAAGCTGCACCTGAGTGTGAGCGATAAACTCACCAATGTCTTCCTCCAAACCAATCGGGAAGCCTAAATCAATTGTATCGATCCGCTCCAAAGAGCCGTCAGCACGCACCACAATCATCTCTTCATGCTGTCCACTTAAACACAGTTGACCTTGTTTATAGTCCAACAAGGAAAGACTCAGGTTTTTATCAGAATTCATACGTTGTACGTTGTCGTAAATCGTCCGATTAACAGTACTTAAAAATTTAACAGGGTCGGTTTCGTTGTTGCACAACAAAGTCCGTACAGCCGTTTGCACCATAACCATTAATACTCCACTTTCCAGACCATGTCCGGTTACATCGCCAATGCCAATTTTAAGGTTGCCATTGTACTTGAGTACGTCATAGTAGTCACCACCAACCTCCTCAGCCGGCTCCATAAAGCCAGCAATATCTAAGCCGGCAATGGTTCCCAGTTCCCGTTCTCTAGGTAATAGCATCTGCTGAAGTTGGCGTGTGATTTCCAATTCAGTCGCCAGACGTAAGTTTTCCGCTTTGAGTTGCTTGATATTTAAGTGAGTTTTAAGGCGAGCGAGAAGTTCATCTTTAGAGATTGGTTTCGTTAAATAATCATTCGCCCCCACGTCTAATCCCACTACTAAATCGGAGACTTGATTTTTAGCACTCAAGAGCAAAATTGGCAATTCATTCGCTTGCCAAGTTTCCCGGATTTTCCGCGTGACTTCATAACCCGTCAATCGGGGCATCATCACATCTAATAAAATCAAGTCAGGTTTAAACCCACTTTCCAATAACTCTAATGCTTCTAGACCATTGCTGGCTTGGCTAATAGTATAGTTTTGCAATGATAAATAATTAGTGAAGACCTGACGATTCACAGGCTCATCATCCACAATTAAAATTTGGAACGTCGAGCCATCAGAGGTTTTCGGTTGCAGGTTGATAGGTTGCAGGTTGATAGGTTGCAGGTTGATAGGTTGCAAGTTGGCAAGTTGCAAGTTGGTAGGTTGTGGGGAACTTTCACCCTTCAACATGCCAGTGTTCAACCCTTGTGATAAGGGGAGGGTAAACGTAAACCGTGACCCAACACCCAGGGTAGATTCAACACCAATTTTTCCCCCATGTAACTCCACTAAAGTTTTAGTAATAGCTAGCCCTAAACCCGTACCGCCGTACTGACGTGCAGTTGTTCCATCAGCTTGTTCAAAGGATTCAAAAATGCGATCGTGTTTATCTTCTGGAATACCAATCCCTGTATCAGAGATAGTAATCGCCATTTGGGAATTAGGATTTCCTTCCCCAGTTAATTCGGCTGAAATTTCGATCAGGCCACTGTCTGTAAATTTAATCGCATTACCGACTAAGTTATGCAGAATCTGTTGCATACGATTTTCATCCGCATTCACCGCCGGTAGATTTGGGGAAATACGGTTAATTAACTGTAATTTTTTTTGCCCAATTAGAGGCTGGCAGAGCGTCAACACAACTTCTGCCAGCGATCGCATTTCCACTGGCTTGAGTTGCAATTCAATAGTTTCGTGCTTCAGTTTAGAAAAATCCAGAATATCATTGACCAGGGTAGCGAGACGCCGACCACTGGAAACGATTAGGCTGAGATTGAAACGAGTGGCTTGTGGCAGTGAGCCTGTCACCTCATCCATCAGGGACTCGGCAATGCCAATAATCCCATTCAGGGGGGTACGTAGTTCATGGGACGTATTCGCCAAAAACTCATCTTTGAGCTTATCCAAGCGTTGCAAATCAGCATTCGCCTGCAACAGCGCCTCCTCACTCTCTCTGAGTGCGGCTGTTGCTCGTTCCACAACTTTTCGCAATTGCGCCGGAGCACTAACTAAAATGAACACCAAGCCTCCCGCCAACACAGCAAGCAACCCACCCCCCAGCCAAAACCATTGAGAAATGGGATCACTTTTCGCCCATCCTCGTACTGGAATGGCAGCTAACTGCCAGGAACCATTGGGCAGAGTTACCTCTAAGGTGACGGGTTCTCCCTGAAAAATTTTGGCATCTCCGAAAAATATCTCCCCATCCGCTCCTAATCCGTCTTTGCCGCGTATAGCGTACTGGAGGTTAGCATCAGGGTCGAGCAGTCCGGCTTCTTGAAACAGGGTATCCCGGTCGATGATAATGCCCACCATGCCCCAAAATTGACCGCTTTCAGCCGCCGCATTGGGAGGCGTGAGGAAAATTGGGGTACGACTGATGAATCCCACCCCAGTTGGCACTAGGTCAATCGGCCCTGCAAAGATACTTTGTTTGGTTTTAATCGCCCGTTTAATGGCTTCTCGTTCGGCTGGAATGGCCATCGGGTCAAACCCGATCGCTTTTTCCCAGCCCGCTAAGGGATACATATAAGTAATAACCGTATTTTTATATAGGGCTACGCCACGGATACCCGCTTGCTGCGCCACGATGACTTTGGCAAGGTTGTCAAATTTTTCGCGATCAATCTCCGGATTGATGGTAGAGATGTAAGCAACTAAACCCCGTGACAGAAAAAGTCGCTGGTTTAACTTCCCTTCGAGACGAGCTCTGACGGCACTGAGTTGATTGAGAACATCGGCGCGATTACGTTGCTGGAAGCGGTCTCGTTCTGAGTGATCAATCACCCAGTTGGTTGCCAGAATGCTCGCGACTGTCAATGAAGCCGCGAAATAGGAAAAAAAACGATTTTTCATAGAGGTATGAGTCAGCCTTCCAGACACTGTTGACACCTATCGCTTCAGGTATTGCATGGAGAGAGTCACAAAGCTGGTACTCTAGCTACTTGGCTAACGGCTTGTCGAGAATTAAGTCGCATTCAGCTTGCACAGGCTACTGGTTGATAAAAACTTGTCTTAGGTTAATTGCTGGATGCAGTTGATTTCTGAAAAAGTCCCCCAATCATGGAGTCAATTGGATTTTTTCAATCCCGCTGGTTATATATATTGATGACCCTGAGGCGATCGCGACTCAGCTACCGAATTCCCTGGAGTGTCAGCCAATTAATCTCATCCTAGATATGATTGTTGATTGATTTGTCTCTACATCTTGTGAATCTTTAAAAAAGTTTGACGAGAGAATAACATTAACGGAATAACTTGACTGGAGCAAGGGATACTTCTTAAGAATTAAGGAAAATTTACCAGTAAACACGCCTAGTAGTAGTAAAATCTGTTTTCGGAGTCTGCCGAACTAAGGATGAATTCTCACGAAGCCATCGCACCCCTCAAGAACGCAATGCTCTGTGCTGAAACATTGGGTGAGATGTACGCCCTGATGGAAGATTACTCCTATCAGGAGTTTATGCAAATCTATCAGCAGTTACGACCCCAGCAACAGGCAAGAATTAATGCGATTTGCGATCGCGATAATCACAGGCAATTGGTAGCTATCCACAGCGTCAAACCCCCTAGTGCATCCAGGTAGAAATAACCCACCCGTTGCCAGTGGGAGAGTGGGGGAGCTGGGGGGCAAAATTAATAATGATTCTATAAACGCAAGCGATATAACAGGAAAAACGTTGTTCTGGTATGACGGTCGGCTCATTCGTGGCGGTAGGCTGGAACTCACCATTGATAACCCTGGCTTACTTTATGGTGCCACTGTTTTTACAACGCTGCGCGTTTATCAGCAGTCGTTGCAGCATCCCCTGACAAATTGGAGGGGTCATGGCGATCGCCTCACCTCCAGCTTGCAAACCTTCGGCTGGCAACAACCCGACTGGGAGCGGTTACGCTGTGGGGCAGAGCAATTAAGTGCATCTTATGCGGTTCTCAGAATCACAATTTTCCCTGATGGGCGGGAGTGGATTACCGGACGTTCTCTCCCCCCTGACTTGGCACAACGCCAACAGCAAGGCATTACCGCATGGGGGGCATTTGCCCCTGAGTATTGGCGATCGCTTGCGGCTCATAAAACAGGGAACTATCTCTCGGCTTGGCTGGCTGGACAAGCGGCACGGCAGCAGGGGGCGGCTGAGGCGATTTTAGTAGATGCTACGGGGAGTTGGTTAGAGACGAACACGGGCAATCTTTGGGGCTGGCAAGGGGGATGTTGGTGGACGCCACCCTTAGCTGCGGGTATCTTACCGGGCGTGGTGCGATCGCAACTCATGGACTGGCTTAAAACACAGGATTATCCGGTTCGCGAAGCCCCTTGGGATTGGGAACGGGTGTTGCAGTTTGAAGCGATCGCCTACACCAACAGTGTTATAGAAGTGATTCCCATCCACACCGTCCTGACGTCCTCCCAGTCTCTCTCCTACGACGCCTTTCACCCGACACTGGAGTTATTGCAGAGTCTGTGGCGACAACACCACGAACCTCTACCCTAAGGATGAAGACATTACTTTTAAGCGAACTCCCGATCGGCTTTCTGCCACAGTCTGGAGTCAGGCATATTACCATAAAGAAGACCATTAGAAGAGGAAAAAGCAATTGTGAATACAATTTCGCCAACTAATCCTGAGAGACGTTAACATTAGTTAATATTAAGAAACCCATTCGACGTTCCGACATCCTAAGCCTTAGGAGGATAAGTAAGTAGTGAATAAGAAGTGGAGAAACGCAGGGCTATACGCGCTATTAGCAATCGTAGTCATTGCCTTAGGGACAGCATTTTTAGATAAACCCTCCCAAAGCCGGGAGACTTGGAAGTACAGCAAGCTGATACAGGAAGTTCAAGACGGCAAAATTGAGACGGTTAAGCTCAGTGCCGATCGCACCCGAGCACTCGTCACAGCTCAAGACGGCAAGCAAGTCTTGGTCAACTTGCCCAATGACCCTCAGCTCATCAGCATACTCGCTGAAAAAGTTGAGGACATTTCTGTTCTGCCCCAGAGTGATGAAAGCTTTTGGTTTAGAGCATTAAGCAGCCTGTTCTTCCCAGTCCTCCTGCTAGTGGGATTGTTTTTCTTGCTGCGCCGCGCTCAGAATGGCCCCGGTTCTCAGGCGATGAACTTTGGCAAATCCAGAGCGAGAGTGCAGATGGAGCCTCAAACTCAGGTGACCTTTGGGGATGTCGCAGGGATTGACCAAGCCAAGCTGGAACTCAATGAAGTCGTTGACTTCCTGAAAAATGCCGATCGCTTCACCGCTGTTGGAGCCAAAATTCCCAAAGGCGTGCTGTTGGTTGGCCCTCCGGGAACGGGTAAAACCCTCCTCGCTCGTGCCGTTGCAGGTGAAGCTGGCGTGCCCTTCTTCTCCATCTCTGGTTCTGAGTTCGTCGAGATGTTTGTGGGCGTCGGTGCTTCTCGCGTGCGTGACTTGTTCGAGCAAGCGAAGACGAATGCTCCTTGTATCGTGTTCATCGATGAAATTGATGCCGTAGGGCGTCAACGGGGAGCAGGTTTAGGCGGCGGTAACGATGAGCGGGAGCAAACCCTCAACCAGTTACTCACCGAGATGGATGGTTTTGAGGGGAATACAGGCATCATTATTATTGCTGCCACCAACCGCCCAGATGTTTTGGATGCCGCTCTATTGCGTCCCGGTCGATTTGACCGTCAGGTGGTTGTTGATCGCCCGGATTATGCGGGACGTTTGGAAATTCTCAGAGTTCATGCTCGCGGTAAGACACTGGCGAAGGATGTGGACTTGGAGAAAATTGCGCGTCGGACTCCTGGGTTCACCGGTGCGGATTTATCCAACCTGTTGAATGAAGCGGCAATTTTGGCAGCACGTCGCAACCTCACGGAAATCTCGATGGATGAGGTGAACGATGCGATCGATCGCGTGTTGGCAGGGCCAGAGAAGAAAGACCGCGTGATGAGCGAGAAGCGCAAGACGCTGGTTGCCTATCACGAAGCCGGTCACGCGTTGGTGGGTGCCTTGATGCCGGATTATGACCCAGTGCAGAAAATTAGCATTATCCCTCGCGGTCGTGCCGGTGGTTTGACTTGGTTCACACCGAGTGAAGACCGGATGGATACGGGTTTATATTCCCGCTCTTACCTGCAAAACCAAATGGCAGTGGCTTTGGGCGGTCGCCTTGCGGAAGAGATTATCTTCGGTGAAGAAGAAGTCACCACCGGTGCTTCCAACGACTTGCAACAGGTGACTCGCGTAGCACGGCAAATGGTGACTCGCTTTGGCATGAGCGATCGCTTAGGCCCTGTCGCTCTAGGACGCCAGAATGGCAATATGTTCTTGGGTCGGGAGATTGCCTCAGACCGAGATTTCTCGGATACAACAGCGGCTACCATTGATGAAGAAGTGCGTAGGCTGGTGGATGAAGCTTACGGACGCGCTAAGAATGTCTTACTCGGCAACAAGCACATTCTTGACAAATTAGCCGGAATGTTGATTGAGAAAGAAACAGTGGATTCCGATGAACTGCAAGAACTTTTAGCGAATAACGACGTTAAGATCGCGGCTATAGCCTAGGGAGGCGTAAGAGGGACTTTAAAGTAGGGTTCCTGGCTTACTTAGTTCTTAATTTTGTCATTGCAATCACTCACAGGGTAGCGTAGAGGTACGCTACCCTTTTTTATTACAAGTGCTGATTAGTAATGGCTAATTGTTCCAGGGCATTAGGGATTAGGGTTAGCGACTAGAGAGTTTTCCTCTAAAAATAAAGATGTTGGCTTTGCAATCCCAAACTTAACTAGCTCAAGAGTTTGAACAACAGGAAATCCTGAAACGGGTCGAACAACATATTTCCAAGCTATAACCATGTCAACTGCCAACCCAAGCACCATCTTGATTGTTGATGATCAACCGACCAATCTCAAGATGCTGTTTAGCTTCTTGCAAGAGTCTGGCTTTAAAGTTCTAATGGCACAGAGTGGGGAAAGTGCTATCACCAAGCTGGACAAGGTAGCACCGGACTTAATCTTGTTAGATGTCATGTTGCCAGGACTTGATGGGTTTGAGACTTGTCGGCGTCTGAAAGCAACGGCCGAAACAAAAGATATTCCGGTGATTTTTATGACGACTCTGTCAGAGTCGCTCGATAAGATTCAAGGATTAAAAGTCGGTGCAGTCGATTATATTACTAAGCCATTCCAGCAAGAAGAAGTCTTAGCACGGATTGAGAATCAACTGAAGATCCGAAGACTCTCTGTGCAACTCGAAGCACAAAATCAACAACTCCAACAGTCGCAGTCTTTACTCGCTAGTGTTTTAAATACCTCCCAGGATGGGGTGATGGTGTTTGAGGCGATTCGGGATAGTCAGGGTAAAATTGTCGATTTTAAGTGGATTTTAGCCAACCAGGCAGCCGCAAAAATGACGGGGCGAACCCCTCACGATTTCCTGGGAAAGCAACTGCTGGTGGAACTGCCGGGAAATCGTGAGGTGGGCTTATTTGAGCGGTATGTCACTGTCATTGAGACGGGTATGCCCCAAGAGGGGGAATTCTATTATGACTATGACGGCATCAAGGCTTGGTTTGCCCAGGTTGTGGTTAAGTTGGGTGATGGCTTCGCGGTAACATTCCGGGATATCACCGATCGCAAGCAGGCGGCTGATGCTCTGCTGATCGCTCAAAAACGTCTACAGCATTTAGTCTCCTATAGCCCAGCCATTATTTATAGCTGCAAGCCTGACGACTACACCCCCACCTTCATCAGCGAGAATATCACCCTCGTTCTCGGTTACAGCGCTCAGGAATTCCTAGAGGATTTGCACTTCTGGGAAAACCATATCCACCCAGACGATAAAGAGCGTCTGTTTGCGGAACTCCCACAGCTATTTGACTTGGGACAGCACTCTTTTGAATATCGCTTTTTACACAAAGACGGGACTTACCGTTGGCTTTTGGATGTTATCAAGTTAGTGCGTGACGCTCAGGGCAACCCCTTAGAGTGTATTGGTTCCATGAGCGACATAACCCAACGCAAGCAAGTCGAAGCCAAACTGCAAGAAAGCCAGCGTTGGCTGTGTGCCATCACAGACGCGAATCCCAATATTTTGTATGTTCATGACTTGATAGAACGGCGTAACGTCTATATCAATCGCGAAGTTTACACAATTCTTGGCTACGCTCCAGAAGAAGTACAGCAGCTGGGTATGGCTGTACTGCCAACCCTGATGCACTCTGAGGATTTCGCGGCAGTTCCGGAACATTTCAAACGATTCGAGTCGGCTAAAGATGGCGAAATCTTAGAGTTTGAGTACCGGATGAGGCACAAAAACGGTGAATGGCGTTGGCTGTTTGCATGGGAGACGGTGTTTACCAGAAACACCGACGGGAAACCGAAGCAGATTTTGGGCTCGGCGGCGGATATTAGCGCTCGCAAACGGGTTGAGGAGGAATTGAGCAAGAGTGAAGAACGCTGGCAATTAGTCAACAAGGCCACCCATGAAGGGATTTGGGACTTGAACCTCAAAACCAATGAAGCCTTCAGATCCAGGCGCTGGAAAGAAATGCTGGGTTATGAAGACTCGGAAATTGGGTACGACAATCATGAGTGGATAGCACGCCTTCATCCCGATGATGTGGAGCGGGTGATGCAAATTCAGCAAGATTACCTGGCGCGGAAAATCCCGCATTATGCTGTGGAGTTTCGCCTACAGTGCAAAGACGGCAGCTACAAATGGATTTTGGGGCGGGGACAAGCCGTTTGGGATGAAGTGGGGAATCCCGTGCGGATGGTTGGTTCGAATACGGACATTAGCGATCGCAAAGTCATTGAAATTGCCTTACAACAAAGTCAAGCTCGCCTGCAAAACTTGGCTGCTAATATACCAGGAATGCTGTATGAATTTCTGCGATATCCAGATGGTTCCTATCGCTTTGCTTTCGTGAGTTCGGGTTGCCGGGACATTAATGAATTGGAGCCAAAGCAGCTTTTGGAGAATCCCGCACTCAGCTTTGAACTCACTCATGCAGATGATGTCCAAAGCCTCTTGGCATCGATCGAAACCAGCGCCCAAACCTTACAACCTTGGGTATGGGAAGGGCGCATCATTACACCATCTGGAACCCTCAAATGGATTCGAGGCGCGGCTCGACCCGAACGTTGCGACGATGGAACGATTCTGTGGCATGGTTTAGTGATTGATGTGAGCGATCGCAAAGCCGCAGAACTCGAACTTCAGAGGGCTAAAACCGCCCTAGAGCGACAAATCCAACGAGTGTTGTTGCAAGAAAGAATTACTCAAGAAATTCGCTCTAGCTTGAATCCCAAGCAAGTGTTTCATACGGCTGCCATCCAGATTGGTGAAGCCTTTGGCGTTAATCGTTGCCTGATTCATACCTACATTGACCGCCCAATTCCCCTGATTCCTTTAGTGGCAGAGTACAAACCACCAGGATTAGTTTCCCTGCTGAATGTAGAAATTCCAGTGATTGGCAATCCCCATGTGCAGATGATGTTAGCTCAAGACTCAGCTATCGCCTCTGATAATATCTACACGGAGCCATTGATAAAAGGCGCTTTACCCCTATGCCAACAACTGGGACTCAAATCAATGCTAGCCGTTCGGACTTCTTATCAAGGAAAACCCAATGGAGCCATTGGTTTACATCAGTACGACCACTTCCGCCATTGGACTCCAGAAGAAATTGACTTTATCGAATCGCTAGCGGCACAACTGGGAATTGCGATCGCCCAAGCTAATCTCCTCGAACAGGAAAAACAACAGCGTCGAGAACTAGCGCTGCAAAATAATGCTCTAGAGAAAGCTAAACTTGAGGCAGAATCCGCCAACCGCGCCAAAAGCCACTTCCTCTCCAAGATGAGTCATGAACTGCGTACTCCCCTCAACGCCATCCTTGGTTTTACTCAGGTGATGGCTCGTGACGAGTCCATGACTTCAGAACACAAAGAATACCTGGGAATTATTAATCGCAGTGGAGAGCATTTACTCGATCTGATCAATGACATTTTGTCAATGTCCCAAATCGAAGCCGGTCAAGTCACCTTGAATCAAAATCGCTTTGACTTGTATCGCCTGCTCGACTGTTTAGAAGAAATGCTCGGACTCAAAGCCACATCCAAAGGTCTGGAACTGATATTTACACGAGCCTCTGATGTCCCTCAATACATCCAAACCGACGACAGTAAATTGCGTCAAACTCTGATTAACCTGTTGGGAAACGCGATCAAATTTACTCAAACCGGTCGTGTCACGCTGCGCGTAGGCATGAGAGGCAGGGGAAATCAGGCAGGGCGGTTTCCTCTCCCCCAATTCCCCCTTGCCAATACCCGCCTGTGGTTTGAAGTGGAAGACACTGGCCCTGGGATCGCCCCGGAAGAACTCAGTAGCTTATTTGACCCGTTCGTACAAAGCGCAACCGGTCGCCAGTCCATGGAAGGTACGGGATTAGGTCTACCGATTAGCCAACAATTTGTGCGCCTGATGGGGGGAGAAATTGCCGTTACCAGTACCCCCGGTCAAGGAGCCATTTTTCAGTTTGATATCCCAATAGGCTTAGCCACAACGACGGACGAAAAACCCGTATCCGGTAAACGGCGGGTGATCGGTTTAGAGCCAAACCAACCGTCCTATCGTCTCCTCATTGTTGAGGATGGTGCTGTCAATCGCAAACTGCTGGTTAAGATTCTTGAACCCTTAGGCTTTGAAGTCCGCACAGCAACGAATGGTCAGGAAGGAGTCGCCTTGTGGGAAAGTTGGTCACCCGATCTAATTTGGATGGATGTGATTATGCCGGTGATGGACGGTTATGAGGCCACCCAACACATTAAACAAACCCCCAAAGGCCAAAAAACTGTAATTATTGCTCTAACGGCTAATGCTTTTGAAGAGCAGCAAGAAGCCATTTTAAAAGCGGGTTGTGATGACTTTTTACCTAAACCTTTTCAGCGAGAGGTACTTCTCGAAAAGATTGCTCATCACTTGGGAGTGCTATATGTCTATGAACCGCAGGAAATACCCAGCTTATGCCAGCCACCAGCTCTATTGCAGCCAATGGCACCCAATGCTTTAACCGTTATGCCTGCATCTTGGGTCACCCAGCTCCATCAAGCTGCGCTCTACGCTGATGACGAATTGATGAAACAGCTCATTGAGCAAATTCCTTTAGAATACGATTCTTTGCGTCGAGCATTAACAGCTTTGGTCGATAACTTTCTTCTCGAGCAAATCATCAATTTGACTGAACCCCCTAGGCCATGAATAGCAACTCGGCATTCGTCCCTTTGGCAGACCTCCTGGTTGTTGATGATACACCCGACAACCTGCGCCTTCTTTCTACCATGTTGAGTGAGCAAGGGTATAAAGTGCGGAAAGTCAGGAGTGGGCCGCTAGCCTTGAGAGTGGTTTCGGTGGCTTTGCCCGACCTGATTTTGCTCGATATCAACATGCCACAAATGAATGGTTATGAGGTTTGTGAAAAGCTGAAAGCCGACCCAAAAACTTCAGTAATTCCGGTAATTTTTATCAGTGCGCTCGATGATGTGTGGGATAAAGTCAGAGCTTTTGAAGTCGGTGGTGTAGACTACATCACCAAGCCATTCCAGTGTGAAGAGGTTTTGGCGCGTGTTAAGAATCAATTGACCGTGCGTTGGTTCTCTAAGCAACTGAGCGAGCAAAATGCACGCCTGCAACAGGAAATTTGTGAGCGCCAACAAGTGGAGGATGCTCTGCGACAATCGGAAGCACGAGAACGAGAAAAGTCACAAGCACTAGAACTGGTTTTAAGCGAATTGAGACGCACCCAAGCCCAATTAATTCAATCCGAAAAAATGTCGAGCCTGGGACAAATGGTTGCAGGCGTTGCCCACGAAATTAACAACCCCCTTGGCTTTATTTACACTAATCTATTTCTCGTCCGTCAATATTTTCAAGACCTCAGCCACTTCGTTGAATTATATCAGAAATCTTACCCTGATTCTACACCTGAAATTCAGAAACTGATTGCCGAACTGGATTTAGATTTTTTAAAAGAAGATTGGCAAAAAATTATAAATTCGATGCAGGTGGGAGCGGAACGTATCCAAGAGATTGTATTCTCGTTACAAAACTTCTCCCGATTGAATAAATCCGATCTAAAACCGGTGGATATCCATGAGGGTATTAACCATACTTTACAGCTTTTACAGTACCGATTTAAGGCAGAAGGCGTTAGCAATAGCGTCATTCGCCCCGAAATTGAAGTGATTAAAGAGTATGGTCAATTGCCTAAAGTGACCTGTTATGGCAGTTTGCTCAATCAGGTATTTATGAATTTGCTTTCCAATGCCATTGACGCCCTAGAAAACCAACCACCTCCCCGCAAGATTACCATCCGCACGGAAGTGGGAACTGAAGAGTGGGTACGAAGAAGACAGGGAGAAATCGGGGCGAGTGTACAACAGAACCCATTCGTTGTGATTCGGATTACTGACAACGGTTGTGGCATGAACGAAAACATCCAAAAGCAAATATTTGACCCATTTTTTACCACCAAGGCTGTCGGCAGTGGTAGGGGTTTGGGGTTAGCAATTTGTTACCAACTTGTGGTAGAAAAACATCAGGGTCAAATCCGTTGTGTGTCGACTCCAGGAGTAGGGACAGAATTTATTGTAGAGATTCCGGTCACACAAGAGTATCTCCTGAGTGAGGTTGAAGAAGGCAGAAGGCACCGGAGAGCATAACTAGCTAAGCACAAATAAACGAAGGCATATCAACAAATGTTAAGAGACTAAAATCCTCTTCCCTTCTGTCCTCACTAAAGCTCCGGTCTGCCTTCTATCCTCGTATGAGCTCCGGTCTGCCTTTTTTGGTTATTCATCAATGGCCTCTGTCTGCCAGCATTGAGGGAGAGTTCCCTCTCGCGGTGGGTGTGCTAATTAGAAATTATTTGTTATTCCTAAAAGTGTAGGGAATATTAAGGGAAAATAATGAGTTCGACGAGCATCATCCCTCAACTGGGGTTAGTATGTATCACGGCATCCAAAGAGGTGCGCTACTCCACGGTTACGCGCAAGCGCTTATTACAGTTGTCAGAAACAGAGCAAGCGGAAATCTTGCGGAATTTGTATGCCAAAAATATCCAAAATTTGAACCAAGCCATCGATTTTTGCCTCAATCATGAACTCCGACTTTATCGAATAACCTCTAGTCTTTTTCCCTTCGCTGATACTGAATTAGGGGGAAAAATTCTCGATGAATTGAATGAAGAAATTTTGAAAACCGGTCAGCGTGCGCTTACGGCTGGCATCCGAATAGTGGTGCATCCCGATCAGTTTGTTGTTCTCAGTTCGGATAAGCCAGATGTCGTTGCCAATAGCATCAAAATTCTACAGATGCACGCGATGATTCTGGATAAGCTAGGGCAACCCCGATCGCCTTGGGCAGTGATGGAAATTCATGGAGGGAAAAGCGATCGCTCTCCCGCGCTAGTTCAAGTCATCGGCAACTTACCAGAGGCAATTCGCTCCCGACTAGCACTGGAAAACGACGAATATGCCTACAGCGCCGAGGAGATTTTAGCTGTTTGTCGCCAAGCTGGCGTACCCATGGTCTTTGATGCCCACCACCATGTGATTCATGAAGGTTTAGACAGTTACGACCATCCCAGCGTTGCCCAGATGCTGACAGAAGCACGAAGCACTTGGCCGCTACCTGAATGGCAGATGGTGCATATCTCCAACGGGCGCGAATCATTTAGTGACCGCAACCATAGTGACTTGATTACGGTGATGCCGAGTTCCTATCGCCATGCTCCCTGGATTGAGATTGAAGCGAAACACAAAGAAGAAGCGATCGCTAAGTTGCGACAAGAGTGGTTACCTACCCTAGCCCCAGCCCTGCAACCCATGAACTGATGCCAAGCCAAACTCGCTCTAAAGCGGCGTCACATCGTGAAAGCGGTTGAAATCAAGTACGCGCCGCCCATCGGGTTTCTTGGAGAAAATATCAACAAAGCGCATGTTCCACAGAATTTCGTCAGTAATGTAGTAGTGACGAGCGTGAACGGTCTGTGAAACGGTTTCATCAATGCCGGTGAGCGTGACAACAATATCTGTTTGCACCTCTTCTAGTGACTCTGGTGTTGCCCCATACAAGGGGCTATCCTCATCAATCACATGCATCACGATCCAACTCAGTGCAAAGGTTCGTGTTTGGCTCCGAAGCAGTTTGAGGTCGTAAAATCGGCGGATGGAAAGACCTTCCATCGTGACTTCATCGCGCAGCAAGCTTAACCCAATTTGGGCTTCGAGAATCTGGTTACGACGCTCATTGGCTACGCGTAACATCAGGGTGGGCAACCCGTTATGGGGGGTAATCACTGCCACACGACTGAAGAGAACTCTGGCTGTAGGGCGGGAGAAGCGGGCAAACATCAGTCCCGTAGCCATTGCTACTCCCAACAAACCAACAAGCGCTTCAATTGAAACGAGCAGGTTAGCGTAGTCGGTTTGGGGATACATTGCCCCGTAGCCGATGGTAGCCATCGTCTGAACACTGAAGAAGAAGGCATCTAAGAACGACCCAGGACGAGCATTCTTAATACAATCTCCTCCTGCCAGGTACAACAGGGCAAACAGGGCGTTAGTGACTATATAGAAAATCGCCGTCAGCAAAAAGAACTGAGGCCAATCAATTCTGAGCAGTAAATGGTAAGGATCGTGCCAACGGGAGTGCGATACACCAATTCTTTTAACGTCAAAGCGCCGATTACTCACAATGTCGAACCGTTTGTTTCGGTTCACTCGGCGCATCGGGAGGGGCGAGCGAGGCGTTTTGTCCATTTTTGTCTGAAAATATCATGGCTCTCTCATTTGGTAGCATGAATTTGTTATACCAAAAGCATGAGTAGACCAACAAAACGATCTCCAGAGAATTTGAGAGTTCCCACACGGGGGTTGCGTCAATCCCTCTCAGTCTTCCGCTACAGTGGGCGAGCCTTGGAATTAGTATGGACGACTAACCATACCTTAACCCTTGTGTTGGCACTTCTGACGTTGGTCGCCGGTTTGTTACCCGGTGCGATCGCATACGTGGGTAAATTAATTGTAGATAGCGTCGTTTTGGCTTCGCAGTCAGGGGCACAAACCCAACGGTGGATGGCTTTGAGGTATGTGGGGTTAGAAGCGATCGCCGTTATGGCATTAGCGGCAACGCAACGAGGACTCACCGTCTGCCAATCCCTGCTGCGAGTTCTGCTGGGACAACGGGTGAATGTGTTGATTTTAGAAAAAGCGCTCACTCTCGACCTCACCCACTTCGAGAACTCTGAGTTTTATGACAAGATCACTCAGGCACGCCATGAAGCATCCCATCGTCCCCTTTCCTTGGTGATGCGAACCTTTGGGCTGATTCAGTCTGCCCTTGCCTTGGTTACTTATAGCGGTTTACTGCTGAACTTCTCATTCTGGGCCGTATTAGTCTTGGTTATCGCGGCGGTTCCTCCCTTCATTGCCGAAACTCGCTTTGCTGGGGAAGCGTTTCGCCTGTTCCGTTGGCGATCGCCGGAAACCCGACAGCAGCATTATTTAGAAACCTTAATTGCTCGCGAAGACTATGCCAAGGAGGTTCAGCTTTACCAACTTGGCTCCACAATGCTACAACGTTACCGTGATATCTTTCTTCGCCTTTACGACGAAGACCGTGACCTCACCATCCGTCGAGGAATTTGGGGCTACCTCTTAAGCTTGCTGAGTACGGCGACATTTTACGCCGCTTACGCTTGGATTGTGCTGGAAACCATCTGGGGTCGCATTTCCTTGGGGGATATGACTATGTACCTCACCGTGTTTCGGCAGGGACAGTCCACCTTTGCGGGTGCCTTAACTTCAATCGGCGGCATGTATGAAGATAATCTGTATCTCTCCAATCTCTACGAATTTTTGGAGCAGAATGTGCCTAAACCCAGGGGAAAAGCGCGTCAGGGTTTAATTCCGGGGGATGGGATGCGCTTTATCGACGTTTCCTTCACTTATCCAGGAATTGCCAAACCTGCGCTGAAAAACATCTCACTTCATCTTAAACCGGGTGAGAAATTAGCGATCGTGGGTGAGAATGGTTCGGGCAAGACCACTCTCATTAAGCTGTTAACCCGCTTATATACCCCAGATTCGGGACAAATTCTCCTAGATGGTTTGGATTTGCAAGAGTGGGATATTGAGGTATTGCGCCAAAGAATCGGTGTGATTTTTCAGGACTTCGTGCGTTACCACTTTACCGTCGGTGAAAATGTGGGGGTCGGGGATGTCAACCATCTAGAAGATGACACACGCTGGGCAGTGGCGTCTGAAAAAGGGATGGCTAAACCGTTTATTGAATCGTTGCCAGAGGGTTTTGCCACTCAGCTGGGTCGATGGTTCAAGGGAGGACAGGAACTCTCCGGGGGTCAATGGCAAAAAATTGCCCTATCCCGTGCATTTATGCGGACGGGTGCAGACATCTTAGTCTTGGATGAACCCACGGCGGCGATGGATGCGGAAGCCGAGGTGCGAATTTTTGACCACTTCCGCACCATTACTCAACATCAGATGGTGGTGTTAATTTCCCACCGCTTCTCGACGGTGCGGATGGCTGACACCATTGTGGTTATGGCTGAGGGAGAAATTCTTGAACAGGGAACCCATAAGGAGTTATTGCAACTGGGAGGGCGTTACGCAAGGTTGTTCTCACTTCAAGCCGCAGGGTATCAGTAACGTAGAAAATCAAGAGACTGACTCTATGTTGTGCGTTTGCGGGCGTCTCTTAATATTTGTTGACATACCTTTGTTTATTTATGCCTACCTACTTAGCACTCGTTGTGGATGACTTGATTTTCTAACAAAAATAGCTTTTAACTAACCTGATTAAAGAGTATCACTTAAAGTGAATTTAAGGAATTGTTAAAGTTTCTTTATTAAATTTGAGCTAGTTAGATTGGCTTGCTCCAAAAGGTGCTAGATTCGGAAATTTGCTCTCTGTGCTTTTTTCCTTCACCTCTTTTAAACAATAACGGTTAATATGGCTGTCTGTCCTGAGTAGGATTTAAGCATTGGCAAGCTGATTGGCAAGTCCTCTGAGAAAATTGCTCAATTTGAGGATACAAGAGTAAGCCATCGTGCCTATTATGTCTGAATGTGCGGAAAACTCTCCAACCCTGTTGATTTATTAAATAACGCACGCTCAATCCACTCAACTATCTGGAGAAGATGTCATCCAATGTTTTCACCTTTATCTTTTGAGGCGCACCAACAACTAGCTAACCTGGCTCGTGAGATACAAAACTGTCGTTCACGAGTTCTTGAGAGTAAAGTCGCTTGTCTGCAAGCAAGGCAAGCTTGCCAGATGTGCAACCTGCAAGTGGCAGCAGAGCATCTGGAAAAATCCATTAATAATGTCCCACCCGATAAGATATTTGATGCCGCCAGACGGCGTTTATCCAGGCTGAAACGAATGCATCGTGAACTCAATATAGAGGCTATCTTAGTGAATCTGACAGCCCTGAACAACGAGTACAACGCGACGCTATATTATATCGAGGTTGTGCAGGAGGGTTTGCTGTCTTTGATCGAGCGATATCACACTTATTGTACCGCTGGACTCCTAGAAGACTTTTATAAGTTTGAGCCAAAACGCATGGCTACCTTTTTTGAAGAAAAATTCACAGGACTTTCTTAATAATATTCCTTCAGCTCGATACATTTACAAGCCAAATTTACATTCCTCGGCATAGGCACTGACAAAGCCTGATATCAGGAAGCTATCAATTAAAGCTGGAGGAGAGAGCTATTTTCAGAAGATATAAAATAAAAATTCAGCCCCTAAAAACTGGGGCTGTTTCCCAACAAATATTAATCCGAGTGATTTATGTTTAGAGTCTTTATCAGGCTGACTCCATTTGAACTTAAGTTAATTTTTATCAGGAATTTGCTCATTTCTCTCGTTTTCTTTACACTTTCTTTGGTTTTGTAGGCAAGATTACTCACGAACTAGTAAAAACGTTTAGTCTGAAGGCGCTTCAGCCGCTTTCACGAGTAGCCCTGCCAAGATGCAGCCACCTTCCCAATCCCAGCCTTCGCGGGTTTCGCTGGGAGTATAGTGCGCCCAAGCTTTGTCCTCGGCATCTTGATAAAAATCCGTAATCTCTGCTTTCGCTTTACTCCCCCAAGGTGAAGTGACCTGAATTATGTCCCCCGCGTTAAACACCTCTCCCGCCTGGTTCGTTGCGCTTTCGAGTACCTGAATCGGCTTGGGTTCTTGGCGAGTAGGCCGAGAAGGGCGGCGGTATAAATTCTGGGTGCCTTCAGGTTGATCAATACGGTTTGGCTTGTCTTGGGTCATAGAGTTTAGCGAACATGATTAAAATACTCTTAACCACTTTACCGAAGGAGTGGGTGCTATTCAGAAAGGATTACCTTGTAAAAGAAAAGGTCATTGTTAACTCAGAGAGCTTATCCTCACAGAGCATGATAATTCCAGAAATCTGGATAATACTGTAGAAGATTTTATAAATAGGACTTACGTCAATTTGACGACTCGACACCCCAAGAATTGGTAGAGTACATCCCGACGTACCCTACATTGAGAGTCGGTGCGTAAGTCCGGATGCAGTCGCACGAAGAACAACCCCATGCTTTCTCGTATTAAAGACTTAGCTGAAAAACTAGCACCACGCCTGATTGAAATCCGGCGTCATCTCCACTCCCACCCCGAACTGAGTGGACAGGAACAGCAGACAGCGGCTTACGTTGCGGGTGTGCTGTCTTCCTGCGGTATCGTTGTCCAAGAGGCGATCGGTAAAACCGGGGTGATTGGCGAATTGGTGGGTGGTACGGATGACCGCTTGGTGGCAATCCGCACAGATATGGACGCCCTACCCATCACCGAACGAACCTATGTCGAATTCGCCTCGCGCAAGCCAGGAATTATGCACGCCTGCGGTCACGATGTCCACACGACACTCGGGTTAGGCACGGCAATGCTGCTGTCCCAGTTGGGAGAAATGTTACCGGGTAATACCCGCTTTTTGTTCCAACCCGCAGAGGAAATTGCCCAAGGTGCCAATTGGATGGTGCAAGATGGGGCCATGAATGATGTGAGTGCGATTTTTAGCGTTCATGTGTTCCCCTCGATTCCCGGTGGTTCCTTAGGGGTTCGTTATGGAGCGTTGACGGCGGCGGCGGATGATTTAGAAATTTTTATTATGGGAGAATCCGGTCATGGTGCCCGTCCCCATGAGGCTGTTGATGCGATTTGGATTGCCTCGCAGGTGATTACGACGCTTCAGCAAGCGATTAGCCGCACCCAAAATCCGTTGCGACCGATCGTCTTGACAATTGGGCAGATTAGTGGTGGAAGGGCACCGAATGTGATTGCCGACCAAGTGCGATTGGCGGGAACGGTGCGATCGCTCCATCCTGACACTCATGCCGATTTACCGCAGTGGGTGGAAAAGATTGTCGCGAATGTCTGCAACATGTACGGTGCTCGTTACGAGATTAACTACCGCCGAGGAGTGCCTTCGGTACAAAATGATTTAGCCCTCACTCAACTTTTGGAAGAGTCCGCCAAAGAAGCTTGGGGAAGCGATCGCGTTCAAATCTTACCCGAACCCTCAATGGGCGCTGAAGATTTTTCCATCTATCTACAACATGCCCCCGGTACCATGTTCCGGTTGGGTGTGGGGTTCCCGGATAAGCCCAACTACCCACTGCACCACCCTCAATTTGAAGTGAATGAGTCTGCGATCGTGACGGGTGTTGTCACTCTGGCCTACAGTATCTATCAATATTGGCAGAAACGCCGTTAGGATGTTCTACCTACTGAGAGATTAGCCCTAGCAAACGTTTCGACTAATCTAGGGTTAACTCGAAAACAGGAAGAATCTAAAGCTATGGCATCCTCTACTCGCCTTCAAGGATTGGAATTAGTTGATTGTGCAAGAGCTAATGCTAAGCAGGGAATTGAAACGGCGGCCAAACAGTGTGGCTATGGCAATGATCTTCACACTTTCAGTCAAGAACTAAAGAGTGCTTGCAGTGATATGGGTGTTACATTTAATGAACTCACTGACCTGATTACTGAGCAAGACAATCTGATTAAGACTGAGGGTGAGATTGTTGCGCCAGAAACAGAGAGTATCCTTTAAAACTTCAAGCGAGTTTGTCAATTCCCATTGATTTATAGGGTGTTCGTCAATACAACCCTAATAGGTGGAGAGTTGGTCGTGAGGACTTTAGTCCTCTTGGAGAGGGCACTCTTTGTGCCTACTACGAATAGGATTTTATGATAAGTAATTAAGGGGACATCATCTCAGGGGCAGCAGATAAAGTTTGCTATAGCTCCAACTTAGAATACGACACCCGTCTTTATAACCTCCTGAATTTCTTGTGCTATGCTCGGCAAACTCTATGTTTTTGGAGTTCGTGCAAGCGGGATTTTAGGAGGGTTAGCTGTGTCAGTCATTCAAGTCAATGGAATCGATTTGTACTACAAGATTCAAGGTTCCAGTGAAAACGAGCCATTACTGTTGATAGCAGGGTTTGGCACTGATAGTTCAACTTGGGCTGCAATGATGCGATCGCTGGTTCAGCAGTATCAGGTGATTCGCTTTGACAACCGAGGAATTGGGCAATCTTCAGCGCCAGATAGTCTTTACAGCATCCAACAAATGGCAGCTGATGCAGTGGCATTGTTGGACTACTTGAACATTTCTCAAGTCCATGTTGCAGGCCATTCGATGGGTGGACAAATTGCTCAAGAACTAGCTTTGGCACATCCAGAAAAAATCCAAAGTTTGATACTGCTCTCCTCTTGGGCAAAGGGAGATGGTAAGTTCAATTCACTGATTGAACTGTTTGGCGACTTGACACAGAAATTACAGGGAACGCTTTATCAGAAGGTTCTATTATCTTGGTTGTTTACCGATGAATTTTATTCAACTCCAGGGACAATCGAGCAACTCATCAATTTGATTGAGGATTACCCGTTTCCGGCAACACCTCATGGACTCTATCACCAAAGTCGAGCCATTCTTAGCAGTGATACTAGCGATCGCCTTGCAAACATTCATTGCCCTACACTGGTTATGGTTGGCAAGGAAGATATTCTGACTCCAGTTAGATTTTCCGAGCAACTCGCTCAAGGTATTCCCCATGCTGAACTCGTTATCCTGGAGCAGGGTGGTCACGCCTTTGTGGTAGAGTCGGCGGATACTGTGGCGAAGGTAATACTGGATTTTCTCGCGAAGCTTCCTCCAAACGCTCTACTCGGGTTGGTTTAGATATCTGAGTCGTTACCTTGATTCTGTGTTCAAAGCCCTAAAACCATGCGGGCAATAGAGAAATAAATCAGAACCCCTAAAACATCAACCGCTGTGGTGATAAACGG
Organism: Microcoleus sp. AS-A8; assembly: GCA_039962225.1. Taxonomy (NCBI): domain Bacteria; kingdom Bacillati; phylum Cyanobacteriota; class Cyanophyceae; order Oscillatoriales; family Microcoleaceae; genus Microcoleus; species Microcoleus sp. AS-A8. The sequence continues at coordinate 342,062 of JAMPKV010000004.1, read as the reverse complement.
TGCTGACATTAAAGCTGGATCGAAACCAAAGGAACGGAAGAGAAAGGGCAATGCTGAACCGGCAATAGAGGCAAGAATTGCGATCGCCACGAGACTCACGCCTACCGAGAGTGCCACAAAGAAATTTCCCTGTAACAAATAAGCCCATAGTGTCGCGACGGTTCCCAAAGTTGTTCCTAATAGTGCGCCTGCTAGTGCCTCGCGAAACACAATTTGCACAACTCCCAAATCCCGAATTTCATCCGTATTCAAACCCCGAATCACCACCGTTGAAGATTGAGCACCCACATTTCCACCAGTGCCTGTAAGTAGGGGAATAAACGCTGCTAGGGTGACAACTTGCTGCAAGATATCTTCTTGGGAGCGGATAATGCTACCCGTAACGGTATTCGTGAGCAGCAAGACGAACAGCCAAACCACCCGCTTTCTAGCAACAGCAAATAAATTGGTTTGGAAATAATTGTCACCCTCCGACTGTACACCACCCCCTAATGCATAGATATCCTTCGTGGTTTCTCTCTCCAAAATATCGATCACATCATCAACCGTGATAATACCGACTAAACGCTCTTCCCGATCCACGACAGGCACCGCGAGAAAATCGTAACGTTGAATCAGTCGTGCCACTTCCCCTTGGGCTGTATCTGTTTGCACATAGACCACATCGCGAGTCATAATTTCACCCAAAGTTTGCTGAGGCTGGGACGTGACTAAATCTCGTAATGAGACAATTCCGCTCAGGTGTTGTGACTCATCTGTGACATAGAGGTAATAAATAATCTCGCTGGCATTGGCTAAACTACGAATTCGTTCTAGGGTTTCGCTAACCGTCAAATTCTCGGTGAGGGAGATATATTCGGGCGTCATCAGTCGCCCCGCCGTATCGGCTTCGTAACCCAGGAGTTGGGCGGTTGCGGCGCGTTCCTCCGGACTGAGTTGTTCAACTAGAAGCCGGACAACTTTTGCTGGTAATTCATCAAACAGACGGGCGCGATCATCAGGCGACATCTTGTCAACGATGTCAAGAACTTCCTGCTGCTTGAATTTCTCAATCAGTGACTCTTGGACACTAGAGTACAGATATTCGTAAACCTCGATCGCTTCATTTTTAGGAAGTAAGCGAAATGCGATCGCCTGCATGGCTTCGGGTAACCCCTCGATCGCTTCGGCAATATCCACCGGTTGTACGGGTACCAGTAGTGCTTTAGCGTCTTGCAGATTTCCTTGTTCCAGCAGTATTTGCAGTTGACTACGAACCTGCTGCCGCCGTTCACTGCGTGATATTGCCTGGAGGGGATTTTGGTTTTCAGTCAATACAAGCCCCCGATTCAGTTCTACGTACTCAAGGCGAGAATGCTTTTCCTGGCGTCCTGCCTTTAGTCTATAGGGTTTTGGCGAATGAGTAAGATTGTTTCTTCTGCAATAGGAATTAACGAAAAATCAGCTTCACAAGTTCTACCCACCTCTGTGAAAACCTGCGTGAACCGCTGCTTTACAAAAAAGTATTCCGATGCTAACGGATGCGATCAACTTGGTTAGGCACAAGGTCAATATGAAAAATCATTGTTCCACTATTACCCATTACCTATTACCCATTACCCATGCCTCAACAATTACACACTAATTTGTGGATGATTGAACTGATACCCAGCATCTTTAATCTTCTGATTCTTAACCCTGGCATTGTAGGGTCGAACGCTCTTCAAGGAACAATCCCAAATCACTTGAGGTAAATGGTGCCGTTCACACACCCTATCTAGGAGTTCGCGAGTGGTGAGATGGGCATCATCCACGAGATTATAAATGCCCTGTAATCGATTAGACCGAGCTAATTCGATCGCACCCACAATATCATCCAAATGCACCCAATTGGTGGCATCATAACCATTACCCGGACGGGTTGTACCCGCAACGCGCCTAAATATTTTCACCAGTTCCCGCCCAGGGCCATAAATTCCGCCTAGTCGCAGGATACAAACCTTCAGGTTATCATTAGATGCCGAGAGTAAAACTTGCTCGGTTTGAGCGAGAATTTGTCCATTCGCGTTAGCGGGTGCAACGGCTGAGGATTCATCCACCCACGCCCCGTCTCTATCGCCGTAAACCGCGTAACTTCCGGTATAAATTAGTTGTCGTACAGTCGGCGATTGCTTGAGGACGGAGACTAAAGTTTGAGCAGTGTGCAGATACGTTTCTTCGTACACCTCAGCATTTTTAGCCCCAACACTCAACAGTACAATCTCTTGGTCTTGTAGCGCTGATTGTAAACCCACTGAGTCATGACCTTTCACGACGACAACGCGCTGAGCATAGTCTTCGAGAGTACTCACATTTTCAGGCTGGGTCGTTGTTGCGGTGACAAAAAAGCCTAACTCATGACGCCAGTAATCTGCGATCGCTTTCCCCACATAACCACAGCCAATGATAGCAACCTTCATGGCGAAGCTTGACCTCTCGTGTTATTTGGCTAATTCTGTTTCAATCGCAGCAATCAATTCTGGAGACTCTGGCGTCACACTGCTCTTAAAACGAGCGACTATCTCACCTTGCTTACTCACCAAAAATTTCTCGAAGTTCCAAGCCACGTCCCCAGATGGCTGTGCGCCTTGGGTCAGTCGAGCATAAAGAGGGTGTTGCTCAGAACCCTTGGCATGGACTTTATCCAATAATTCAAAGCTGACGCCGTAGGAAGTGGAACAGAATTGGGCAATTTCCGCATTACTTCCGGGTTCCTGCGCTCCAAAATCATTGCAGGGAAACCCCAAAATGCGTAACCCCGCGTCTTGATACTTTTGATTTAACTTTTCTAATCCCGCGTACTGGGACGTGTAGCCACAGTAGGAAGCAACGTTAACGATTAAGAGAACCTTTCCTGCATATTCTGATAGTGGCTTTTCCTTTGCGTCCATCGTCTTCACGACAATGTCAGACACTGTGCTGCTCATCTTGATCGGATTCCTGAGAGAGTGTGAATGATTGCTGATCGGGTATTCCAGACAGGGGTGGGCTTACCCTTGAAGTTATTAATCTTACCCTTAATTCGTCCCCTTGGGGTTTGTGATTCGACTCTGGAATCCTCTTATAGCAAAAGGCAGAGGGCAGAAGGCAGAAGGCAGAAGGCAGAAGAGAAAAGCTTAACGGGTCAAGGTTTCAGTATTTGGCTTTGTCCTAATCACCTTGGCGACTGCTATAGAATGATGGTTAAGGTTTTCCAAAGGAGCGGTTGAGTTGCGGCGACGGTGCTTCACAAAGACTCAAAAACTTCTGATTTTGCGGCGTGCCGGTTACCAGTGCCAACTGTGTGGCACACCTTTAGCGGCAGAAAATTTCGAGGCTGACCACAAAATCCCCTTTTCCCAAGGGGGCGCAACCGAAGTTTGGAATGCTTTGGCGCTATGTGCCAACTGCAACAGACGCAAATCCGACCAATTGATTGACTGAGGTGCGGCTGTTTGAGGACAATGCTCGTGAACTGCTCGTGAACTTAGACACGAGGCTAGGTTGTGGGGGTGCTGCACCGAGCCGATGTTAAGCGCCGCATCAAGGGTAGACCAGTTTTGTAGAGAACTGGGTAGTTTCGTTCTTAGAGTGAGAGTCAGCGATGTATGTCTTAATTGGTGGAGCAGGAATGATGGGGCTTGGCTTGGCCCAGCAGTTATTAAAACTCGGTCATACGGTTGCCATCATCGACACCGATCCGCTTGCCTGTCGCTTTGCGCGTGAAAAGATTGGGGTGATGGCATTTGAGGGCAGTGCCGTCAGCACAACTGTTCTTCTCGAAGCGGGAATCAAACAAGCAAACGCAGTCGTTGCTGCACTTAGGGATGATGCGTTGAATTTAGCGCTGATCACCCTATCCAGGAGCTATGGCATTTCGCATATTGTGGTGCGGATGCGCGATCGCGAATTTCTCGAAGCCTACCGACTGGCTCAAGCTAGCCACATTATCAGCACCATTGATTTGGCAATCGCAACAATGGCGAATGCGATCGAATACCCCCAAGTCGAGTCGATGATGCACTTTGAACAAGGGCAAGTCGAGGTGTTAAAGTTGCCCGTTCCAGGCGATTGTTATGTAGCCGGTCGAACCGTTGCCCAAATTGCTCAAGACCCTCGATTCCCAACCAGTTCGCTGATCATTGGTTACCAATGTCATTCCTGCGCTAATTTGGAGATTCCCAACGGCAATACTGTCCTCGAAGCAGGCTCTACCATTCTGGTCGTCACCCGTCCTGAGCTAGTCCACGCCATGATTGATTATCTCGGCATTCACGCTAGTCATCTTCCAACCGTAGAAGTTTCTCATCCAAATCTTTGATGTAGGGTTGCACTAAATCTTCTGGAACAATTCGTTTACGGAGGGCATTGCTAACTGCTCCCTTTTCCGCCAGAAGCAATCGCCGTCGAATCGCATCTAGCCCACTACTATCGCTCTTCAAATGACCTGCCCGATGTTGATTGTAGAGATCGCGCAACACCCGCTCAGATTCGGCTACTCGTGCCTGGTACGATGCCCACAATTCCTCGTAAACGGCCTTCGGCAATACGCCTGATTTGAGCAAATTATCTAGCTCATCTTGAGCGGCTTTGGAGGCAATCAACTGAATCTGCAACTGTCCCGCTTCCTGCATCACATCAGAAGCACGACTAATCTGCAAGCGTTTGACCAGCCAGGGTAAGCTTAATCCCTGTCCAACCAGCGAGAATAAAACGGCACCAAAAACCAGCGCAATAATATTGTCCCGTCCTGGCAATGTGAGCGGAATACTCAGCGCCAGTGCCATCGAGAGCGAGCCTTTAATGTTTCCTAGAAACAGAACATGCTGCCAGCGAAGAGGAATCGGACGATCGAACCACCGCAGCCCTGCTAACAACAGATAGACCGAGAGAATCCGTCCTAGTTGATACGCCAAAATGACGAACAGAATAGATGGCAAAATTCTCCACAGTGTCACTGGGTTAATCTCAATGCCGATGAGCAGGAAAATAAACGTATTAACCCCAAAACCGGCGTATTCCCAAAAGCTCAACAAGTTAATTCGATCCGAGGCAGACGGACTGCGAGAAAGTCCAAGATTGCCAAAAATCAGTCCGGCGATCACCACAGCAACTGCACCGGATACTCCTAGAAATTGCCCGATTTGGAAAGTTCCTAACGCTAGGGCAACGGTTAGTAAGAGACTACTCAAGGGGTCATTTAATCGAACAAATATTGGCAGGCTCAAGTAGCCTAAGATGCCTCCCACAAGTCCTCCACCTAAGGCGACTACGAGCAGTTCCTTCACTCCTTCCACAGCGCTGAGAGAACCTGTGGCATAAATGACTAGAATCAAATTGAATGAGACTAGAGCCGCCGCATCATTGAATAGGGTTTCTCCTTCTACAATGGTGCTCAATCGCGAAGGTACGCGAATTTCCTTAAAGACCGCGATCATCGAAACGGTATCGGTATTTGCCAGAATGACTCCAATCAGCAACGCGGGAATCCAGGGTAGCCCTAGCCCAAATTTAACCAGAACCGCAATAATTGCCGAGGAAAAAACAGAGCCTGGACCCGCTAAAAGTGCGATCGGCTTAAAGGTGCTGCGGAGGCGGCTGATATCTGTATTGATCGCGGCTTCAAAAATTAGAATGGGTAGGAAAAGATTTAAGACTAAAGACGGGTCTAATCCAATTCGACGCGACAAAACCTCCGTAATCGGTAAACCTGCCAGCACCAAACCCGTAACATAGGGAATTCGCAACCGCTGAGTGATGAGCGCAACTGCTGTTGCAATCATCAGCAAAATAATTAGGATAATGACCAGCTCAGGAATGCTTCCTGCTGTTTGGCTATCTGTAGCAGGATTGCTGCCCAAGGGAGTTTGTTGCGCTACAATCCACTCCATAACCGATACTCCTCCCATAAACTCGCTTTCCTCAAAGAAATTGAGAGATTAGCTACGTTTGAGTTTACAGGAGCCAGTTCCCTCTACTGAAGGTGTAACCGCAATGTGTGGTCTGTTCAGATAAATGCCGATGAAGCTGAAACAGCATCTCTGGGTTTTTTGGGCGATTTTTGCGATCGCCCTTGCCTCCTGTTCGGCCCAAACTACCTCACAAAGGCAACAACCTGATACAAAGCGTGAAACTTCACTCAGAGCAGTCACCTTAGATAAGACAAAAGTTGTGATGGGACAAACTGTATACGTCCCGGTTTACTCGCAGATTTATCACCACAATAGCCAGAATCATGCCATGAATTTGTCAGCCACGCTCAGTATCCGAAATACGGATTTGGCAAATTCGATTATCATCACTTCCGTGCGTTACTACGATACCGATGGGCAATTGATTAGGGAGGATATTAAGAGTCCAGTAGAACTAAAGCCGCTTGCTTCCACAGACTTCTTTATTGCAGCAGATGATACCAGTGGAGGGTCCGGTGCAAACTTTATTGTGGAGTGGGTTGCACTAAAAACGGTTTATGAGCCTGTGATTGAAGCCGTCATGATTAGCACGTCGTCTAATCAGGGCATTTCGTTTGTCAGTCCTGCTAAAGTTCTCAAGCAGCACGGTGTGCAGAAGTGATGTTAGGAGCTTGGATTAATACATTTGTTCTAGTATTTAGGAGTAAAATCTTGAATTAAGGTCAGATGCGATCGCGTAGAGGCAGGGTCAACCCACGCGAATTTAGCTGAAACAGAACATTTGTTCTAATTTAACACTGTCAAGCTATCGATGATGCCAGATTCTGACAACTACTTCCTCCAGTATCATTCGCTTGTCCTGAACCGCCTCCTCCAAGGGCAGACAGGACTCTATCCCCATCAGCAAGCAGCGCTGTTAGCCATTTATCAGAAAGCTTGTCGGGGGGAGATGGATGCATCACCGCGAGAGGCGGCGTTGATTCTGGCGGGAGTGGGTACGGGAAAAACGCTGATTCAATCCGTTACGCCTTTTATCCTTGCGCCTTGGATGAAAGGGAGAACGGCGTTATTTTTGTCAGATAATTGTACGCTTCGTGCCCGATTTTTAAAGGATTTTCCTACCGATTATAAGCACCGTCCACGCTACGATGAATGGCTGCTATATCGCCTCAAGATTTTACCGCCAGGAGTGCCACCGCCCAAGATTGTCGAGTTAGATGCTAGCGATTTCAACAGTTATGCCTATTGCTTAAATGAGGCAAATATGCTTGTTAGTAATCGGCAGTTTTTGGTCAATCTCGTCAGTCGAGGAGATATTGAACCCGGTTCAGTTGGAGTGATCATTACCGATGAAGCGCATTTCTCGGCAGCGATGAGCTATCGCACGATTAGTAATTATTTGGATCAGTCGCTGCTCGCTTATTTTACCGGGTCAAAATTCCGTTCTGACTCTCAACCCCTTCCTCATGTTCGCTATACCCAGGTGGAAGAGGAAGATGCGTTGGGGCGAAGTGTCCTCAAATATGCCCCTGTTGCCGATTACGAGTTTACCCTTCAAGATGCTTGGAAGCTCACCCCCCCGCCGATTAAAAAGTTGATGTATAAGGAAGCGACTTCGACCGCATTTCTGATTGAGGAGAATGGGGAAGAAGTTGAATATAACTTTGAGGAATTTTTAAATAAAGCCGAGACAGATAAGCAGTGGTTTCGTCAGATTTTATTTGCTGATTCTTTCTCAATGCCGGTGTTAGAAATGGCAGTAGAGATTTTAGTCAGGAAGCGCGAACACACGGGGCAACCTCATGCCATGCTGGTGCGGGCGCTGAATATTCCCCATACCCATCGAGTCGCCAAGTTATTAGAAGAGAACTTTCCCATTTTGCAGGGAAGAGTTGGCGTGATTCATTCTGAACATGAGTCTTACGACTTAGCCGGTCGTCCGAGTTCAATTTTGTCGCGTTTTTATAGCGGTGACTATTGGGTGATTGTGCATTGCGGGTTAGTGGGGGTAGGGTTTGACCATCAATGGATTTCAGTTTCCTGCTGTTTATGTATTCTCAAAAGCATGTCCCCTGCGGAACAGGAATGGGGGAGGGCGTTGCGACGAGTACCGGGGGAACCACCGGGGTATTTTCCGCAATTAACGCATCCCAATTGGGGCGTTGTTGTCACTCATTCGGCATTAGGACTGAGGGAGTTATTTGAGAAGTTTCAGTTAGGAGTAACTTCGGATGTGATTCGAGATGAAGTGGTGCGGGAACGGGTGCGTCCTCTCCTCACAACGGAGTATGAAGCGGGTGAAACCCTTCTCCATTTAAGTGATACTTCAACTGTTAAACCGGGGGATATGTTGCAGGTGCGTGTGCCAGTGGTGGCGAGGGAAGAGGTTTCATCGAAGTTTTCGTTAGTTGAAGAACTTCGTTCTACAGGAAGTTTGTCGGAAGAGGTGAAGGGGAAGAGTCCCCTTGTGTCGGAGTCGGGGGGGAGTTATTGTGTGGATGACTTAACCCGTCTTTCACCCCCCCAACCCCCCCTTATTAAGGGGGGGCTAGAAACAGAGGAGTCGAGCTCCCCTCTGGTGCAAGGAGAGGGGTTGGGGGAGAGGTCAACGCCTTGGCAGCAAGAAGCGGATGCAATTAGTGAAAAATTGACCCAAATTAGAAGCATCAGAACTTACGAAATTCAGGTAGAAGCAGTTCTGGATGATGGGACGGTGCAAATTACTCCCGCTTGGAGTGATTTTCCTAGGGGCGTAGGGGTGGATGTTAGTAAATCCAGGGAACCTAGAGAGGAAAGAACTGCCCATTTTCTCTCCCACATTGGGTTAGATTGGCAGGTTTTGGTGGGTGAGGAGCTAATTTCTTACCGAGACTATTCGCGGCGAGTGGTACTGCAAAAACGCGGATTCGATTTGGATGATCAGGGTGAAATTGTTGTTGGGGGTGTACGGCTCAAGGATACGATGCCCCAAGCGGCTTATGAGCTGTTTCTGAAAGGATTAGAGACGGAGTTAGCTTCGGAAGTGGTAGAGGTGCCTCACCCGGAGGCTGTTGCTCGTCCCGATAAGGCGAAGATGGAAACTCAAGCTCGTTATGGCGCACAGGTACGAAGTTTCATCAACGATTTGTTTAAAACGAAGAATCTGATTCCAGATGGGACGAATGGTTGCTCATTGGTGGAACGTCCAACAAAGTTGCTGGTTGAGGCAATAGAGCGAGTTCACGCTAGGGGTGAGGAGCCGAATTTTAAGAATAATTCAGCGTTGATTCATTCAGCAGTTTTTGGGTTTATTAAGGAGAAGACGGGGAGAAGTTGGTCGGAGCATAGTTCGGAGCAACAGTACCAAGAAGCACTAAAACTTGCTCGTCAGTTTTTGTTGCGACTCTCAGAACAGTTGCAATGGCGGCGGCGTTAAATGGCTCAATTGAGGAATAAGAGTGCCACTTCCTAGCATACCCAATCAATTGTTGTTGTATACCTTTTTACAAACACAATTAACATTAATTCATTCTTTCGGTAAAAGGTAGTTTAATCCGTTGGTAGAAAATGTGGGAAACAGTAGCAGTTACTTTGTTTAATAGAACAGCAGCTCGAATGCAAGGGACTGAGTTGACGTAAGCGAAGGTAACAAAGGTGACGAAAATTAAGCAGGTGAATGGTGATATTCACCTCATCCAGGATCTTGACTACCAGCGTCGCTCATGGAAAGTGCAGCGAGTCGGTTGGGTAGCGATGGGGCTAGTGGCACTAGCGGCACTTCTAGGGCTGTTTGGCTCTGGACCACTGAGTAGCGCAACTACAGGCGGGAAGGGCGATCCGTTACAACTGGAATACAAGCGCTTTGGACGCTTTGAAGCATCGACAAGGCTGCGGATTCACATCAAACCAGGTGTTGAGCGGGAAGGTCAAGTTCGTGTCTGGCTGAACCGCAATTACGTAGAAGGGGTTCAGATTCAGGAGGTCATCCCAGAGCCAGAGCGGGTTGAGGCTGAACCCGATCGGCTAACCTATGTCTTCCATACAGCCAAACTCAACCAACCGACAGCGGTTACATTTTACCTACAGACACAACAAGTTGGCCTGCTATCCGGTCAAGTGGGATTGGCAGAGAAACAGCCGCTTAACTTTAGTCAGTTTATCTACCCTTAGCAGCGATAGTGGTGTTGCTACCTAGCGTGAGGAGGTCACAATGGATGCCGTTCTACGAGCTTCTGCTATTTATTTCTTCTTGTTGTTAATCTTCCGCCTGAGTGGAAAGCGTTCCATCGCCCAGATCACAACCTTTGACTTGATACTGCTGCTGATTATAAGTGAGGCGACTCAGCAAGCACTATTGGGTCAGGATTTTTCGCTGACCAATGCTTTCTTGGTCATCGTGACGTTGGTTGGAATCGATATTGGTCTGTCCCTATTGAAGCAGCGATCGCAGAGAATTGAGAAGATTCTGGAAGATGAACCTCTGATCATTGTTGAGGAGGGGCGACCGCTATTGAATCGCATGAAAAAGGTGCGAGTGGACGAGGCGGATGTCCTGATAGCCGCACGCATTTTGCAAGGGTTGGAGCGGATGGATCAGATCAAGTACGCGGTGCTAGAGCGCAATGGCGGCATCTCGATCATTCCGAAGCAGGAAAGCTAAGTCTGACCGTCGCTGCGCTTCAATTATCTCGGCTCAATCCCAACTTTAGGCAGAGGATTACCAAAACGCGGCAGCGAGTCGAATGCTTCCGACGCAATGATGAAGGGCTGTGGGTTTCAACTGGATAGCTAGGGGAAATGCATGAAGCGTTAGCTATCCCACAGGGAATCGCCTACAAGCTTGACTCGAAAAGTGCGATCGCATCTGACACCAACTAGAAGTGCGATCGCCGCTAACACTAAATCAAGATAGTACACTCAGGGTATACCAGCCGTGTGAAAACTCGTGTACTTCTCCTATCTCAATGAATACTTTTGAAATTCGACAGCAAATCACCCAATCCCTGGAGAATATCACCCCGGAGTCTCTAGCTTTAGTTGCTGACTTCATAGAATCTCTGCAATACAAACAACATCAGGCAACGACAGAAACTAAAACCGACTCATCAGAAACATCGCCTGTTAAAACTACAGATACTCCTACTTTATCAGGCACTACTCTTGATGACCTTTTAAAGTTTGCAGGCACTTGGGAAGGCGATGATATTAGAGAATGCTTGCAACTGGTTCATGAAACTCGTGCACCACTGGAGTTCACTTCTCCGCCTTACTCCCTCCAGCCTTTGGCTTATTGATTGAAGAGGGTATAAAACCTCTCTTTAGACAGATGTATAAATTTAATTTATCTGATATAGTATGAAAGCTGAAACCCAGAATTGGGTAGCCAATCTCCCAACAGGGTGTGCCTTGGAAGAAAGGCAAATTTTTAGTATTTCCACAGGAAAGGAGTTCAACATGAGTCTTGAAAAGCGCGTGGAAGCAATTGCCAAAAACTTGGAAGGGAAAGTCCAAGAAACTGTTGGAGAGTTGACAGGCAACGAAAGACAAAAAAGAGAAGGCCAAATGAAGCAGGTGCAAGCTTCAGCCATGAATGCCAGAGAAGACCTTAAAGATAAGGCCAAGAAAATAATCGACAAAGCTTAAAACTCCAAGGCTGGGATGATTGCCTAAACGATAAAGCATTAACCCATGCATAAAAGTAGTCAACACCAGACTCATGGGTAAAGCAAGAGTCCTCAAGAACATCAAGCTACTTATTCTTCATCAACCTAGCGACAGAACCCAGTCTTGGATGGCTGGGTTTTCGCTTTCTATAGCAAAAGGCAAAAGGCAGAGGGCAGTTCGCGCAGCGTTCTCCGCAAGAGTAGGCAGAAGGGATGCATATTAATGGGTCAAGGCTTCACGATTTGGCGAGAGTCCGAATTGCCTTGGCGACTGCTATATTGTCTCAATTTATAAAAAAGTTAGCTCTGAGTGTTTTTATTAAAATTGTAATAACATAGGTTTTTTCTGGATTATAAACTCTTAAAATAAATGACTTGCTTAGATTATTTCTACCAACTCTTATCTCGCCGAGATTACAGCGCTTATGAACTCACTAAGAAAGGCAAGGAAAAGGGATTTGAACAAGATGAAATCGCTGAAGCAATTCAGGAACTTCAGAGTAAAGATTATCAATCTGATACTCGCATAGTCGAAAGTATGATTACTTCTTATCACGGCAAATATGGAAAATCTGTGATTAAGCGCAAATGCCGTGAAAAGGGAATTAATGCCGATGTATTTGAGGAAATCTGGGAGTCACAAATTGATGAAGAGCAAACCGGAGAACTGGATGATTTAAAGGCTAAAGTGATGCGAAAGTACAAAATTGATGACTTCCGAGCCATCGAGGCGAAAACCAAAGCAAAGTTATGGAACTATCTTCAGTACAGAGGGTTTAATCCTAGTGAAGTGTTAACTCAGTGGCAGAGGGAACAAGAAGAAGTGATTGAGTAAAGAGAACGGAACCTTCCTTCTTCTGCCTTCTGCCTTCCTTCTTCTGCCTTCTGCCTTCTTCACGCACCCTTTTCCCTCTTACCGTTCCATATCCTCAATGGATTTTGGTACTGCTGCCGTCAGCACCTCATGTCCCGACTCGGTGACTAAAACATCATCCTCAATCCGAATCCCTATGCCGCGCCAACGGTGATCAATTTCTGGTTGCCCTTCCGCCGGTTTAGCGTCAAGACCAATATACAGTCCCGGTTCCACTGTTACTACATGACCCGGTTGTAATGTTTGCCAATTTTCGCCATGCTTATAAACACCGGCGTCGTGAACATCTAACCCCAGCCAGTGTCCGGTACGGTGCATGTAGAACGGTTTGTACTTCTCTTCTTTGATGATTTCTTCAATATCCCCCGCGAGCAGTCCCAAATCCATCAACCCTTCGACTAATACCCGCACGGCGGTATCATGAAATGAATTGTAGGGGTTTCCGGGTTGCACTTGCGCGATCGCTTCCAACTGCGCCTCCAAAACCAGCTCATACAGAATTCCTTGCTCTTGGGTAAAGCTGTTACCTACCGGAAAGGTACGAGTAATATCCGCGTTGTAGTACCCATAGGAACAACCCGCATCAATCAGCAGTAAGTCATTATCTTGCATCTGCCGATTATTCTCGATGTAGTGCAAAATACAGCTATTAATCCCCGACGCCACAATCGAGGGATAGGCTGGCCCCAAGGCACCCCGCAAGCGAAAAATGTGTTCTAACTCAGCCTGGACTTCATACTCATAGCGTCCGGGTTGGGTAAACTTCCGTGCGTGGTTGTGGGCTTCAACGGAAATTTCCACCGCTTTTCGCATCATCTCCAACTCCGTTGGGCTTTTGATTAAGCGCATGGCATGGAGAATGGGATGGGTGGATTCAATCGCAATCGGGCCTGTGCCACGCTTGGGATACGTTGCCATCAACCGTTGCCAGTGGGTGATAATACAATCGTTGAACTGGCGATCGCGCCCTAAGTGATAATAAATGCGATCGGCCTTTTCTAAATACTTTGGTAACTTTTCACCCAGTTCCGCGATGGGATACGCCTCATCTGCACCGTATTTTTCCTTAGCGGCGTCCACCCCCGTCCGATAACCTGTCCAGACTTCTTTGTCCCATTCTTTAGGTTGAACAAATAGAATATATCGATGTTCTTCATGATGCGGCGCGAGTACTGCTACCGCTTCGGGTTCATTGAACCCTGTTAAATAAAAGAAGTCGCTGTCTTGTCGATAAGCATACTCTACATCATTGTGCATCACCGCAACCGGGGCACTGCGAAAAATGGCGGTACCATTGCCAATCTTCGCCATCAACTGTTCGCGACGTTCTGTGTACTCGGTTTGCGGAATCATATCTGTTTTTGTTTTCTCTAACTTGCGAGGATCTAAAGCTTATCTTGTGATTTTAACGACTTAAGTCAATTCACTGGACAAAGGTCTGCCAGAGTTATTATTTTGATGCTTTAGGGGGTTGCATTTTTCAGGTCAGTTTGGTTTTCGCCACCAGGGTGCGTTACCAGGTATTTTACTCAAACCCTACAGGCATTCTACTGAAAGTTCATAGATTTAGAACTTCTATCACTCCTGAGTGAGGGGCATATCTGCCGAAATCAGGTGTGATCTACCCACATCCATTCGCACAATAAATTTGTATCCACATTTATTAGCACAGGAAGTAGACATGGCACATTTTCCGATCGAAGACTATGAACATGTAACTGATCCAAAGGTCAAGGCTGTCTATGAGGAAATTCGCACAGAGTTAGGATTTGGTATGGTTCCAAATTTGTTCAAATCGATGGCGAGCAATCCTGACTTTTTAGAAGCCAGTTGGAAAAAATTTCGCTCAATCATCCTTCAGGGAGATGTGCCACGCACGATTAAGGAAATGATTGGTGTAGCAATTTCCCAAGCGAATCAGAGTCAGTATGCTCTCCAAGTTCACCTGCATGGATTATCCGCCCTGGGGATTAGTGAAGAAGTGCTTCAGATGCTGGTTGCGGATTTTGACAACTGCCCACTGCCGGAACGAGAAAAAGCAGTGATTCGCTTTGGGCTACTTGCGGCTACTAAACCCCAGCATTTAACGGATGCCCATTACCAGCAGTTGGAAGAGTTGGGACTAGACTCAGCAGAAATCTTTGAACTGATTACGACGGCGAATTTATTTACAGAAGTTAATCAATACACGGATGCGATCGCATTAGAAATTGATCAATTGTAAATTGCTCAGTTGTAAATGCCTCCGTCCTGGCTCGGCTCAATAGTATGAATAGAGTAACGTGAAACTCCATCCTACAATTCTTCACTAACTTTGCTCCCTATTATTTGTTTGAATCAAGTTTCGACGCTGAAAATAGGGACTTTTTGGATGTTTTTAGATGAGTTCTAACCCTTTTTCAATTAATAGCAAAAGTTTAGAAGCTCAGGATCGGGAGCAACTCATCGAGACAACCCGACACCTCATCACTGAGGTTCAAGCCCTATCGGTACGCATTGCGGCGGTGAATGAAATTGCTAATGCGATTAACCGCTCCCTCAATTTAAATGAAATTTTGCGAATCGTCGGCAAGCAAGCCAAATGGTTGCTTGACTTCAAACACTGTAGTGTTTGTCTCCAGAACTATGACAGTTCTTTCCGCCTGATCAAGCTATTTGGTCCTGAAATAGAATATAACGCCTGTGATTTCCTAGAAGAAAAACCAATTGGTCGTGCCTTGAGAACGGGACAGCCTCAGCTCAACCCTCAAGATTATATCAAAACATTTCTAGCTGCTTATCCTTCGCAGATTATTATTCCTTTGGAAAGCGAAAATCAGATTCTGGGTTCACTTAACTTTGCCACCACACTTGCAAACGCCTACACTCAAGAAGATTTACGTATTGTTCACTTACTGGCTGTACAAGTTGCAACAGCCATCCGAAATGCCAAGCGCTTTGAGGATATGAATCGACTGCTGGAGGAGATGAATAAACTGTATTCTGAATTAGAACAAGAAAGGCGCAAATCTGACCAACTGCTTTTGAATACTCTTCCCCAAAAGATTGCTGAGGAACTCAAACAAACGGGTAAAGTCAAACCGGTTCATTATGAGTCTGCTTCTATTTTATTTACGGATTTCAAAGACTTCACTCGACTCGCGGAACAACTCACTCCTGAAGCGTTAGTGAGTGAACTGGATTATTGCTTTTCATTCTTTGATATGGTGGCTGAAACCCACAAGTTGGAAAAATTAAAAACGATCGGTGATAGTTATATGTGTGTTGGCGGAATTCCCACTCCTAGCTCTACTCATGCTCTTGATGCTGTCCTCGCCGCTTTACAAATTAAAGCTTTTATGGGTTGGCGGAGATATGAAAAAATGCAAAAGCAGCAACCTTTTTGGGAAATTCGCTTGGGAATTCATTCTGGGCCCTTACTCGCTGGTGTGATTGGCAAGAAAAAATTTTCTTATGACGTTTGGGGAGACACGGTGAATATAGCCGCCCGATTGGAATCATCAAGCCTTCCGGGTTGTATTAATATCTCTAAGCCAACTTATGATCTGGTGAAAGATTTTTTTGATTGTGATTATCGGGGAAAAATTGCTGCTAAAAATAAGGGAAATATTGATATGTATTTTGTGAATGGAATTAAAAAACATTTGGCTCTCGATCCATTAGGTTTATTACCCAATGATGAATTTAATGCGCTTTATTCAGAAAAATATCAAATATTGCATTCTTCTCGGTAATTGAGAGGGGGCAACCACAGAGGGATTGCCCCTACCATTAATCGAACCAACGCTCTAGCGTAGTACAGCGTGACGCTTCGTGCGGATTAAGCTAAAAGTTGTAACTCAGCAATTGAACCACTGAGCCGTTCTCCGGCAAATCCGATGACTTAAGCGCGATCGCATTGCTGTTGGCGCGACGTACTGTCATCCCATCCATCAACGTTAAGAACTCATCCACCGCAACAATCTCACAATTTGAGGCATCAGCCGCCTGGGTACGGTAGTGAGTCGGAATCACCATTTTGGGATTGAGTGCACTCACAGCCTGCTTGGCTTCTTCAGGATTATAAGCTTTGGAGCCACCGCCGACTGGAATTAGCACCAGATCAGGACGCCCAATCAGAATTTTCTGCTCCAGATCAATGGGTGCAGCGGCTCCTCCTAAATGCAGAATCTTGATACCGCCTTGATTCCATAGCCAAGCGACATTGTTGCCAAATCGGCGTCCACCCTCGCGATCATGAGCGATACTAATTCCCTGTAATTGTATGCCGCTCACCTTATAAGCACCGGGTTCATAGAGGATTTGAGGATCTCCTGGTAGTCCCTCGATTTCTCCTTCATCCAGCAACTGGCTACTGATCAGGACTAAATCAGCGGCTACTTTCGGTGGGCGATACCCAGCGGTGCAGCCTATCGGCCGAAAGGGATTGACTAAAATTCGCAACCCATTTCCACTAAATAAAAAGCAGGTATGCCCTAGCCATTGCACTGAAAGCCCACCACTGGGTTTTTGTGCCAAAGATGGGCTAAATTCAGAAGCTATGACTGTGCCCATCGTCGTAAGCAAACCTGCACCCGCGTAGCGCATTAACTGTCGCCGTTTCATATTTTCTAGAACTCATTCCCCTGTGATAATACTGACGTTGAAGAGGACTTTAAGCGTCAAGAATGAAGTATAAAGTATGAATGTTAAACTACCGCTTCACTTCATTAAAAAATGAGACGGGGCATTCAATAACCCTATTCATATTTCATAACTTACACGGGGCTAGGTCCCACTTCTTGAACACACTGCATACTTTTTTGTGACGTCGGCAGTGATTCTAGAAAGTTTTGTAACAATTGCTTGCCAGAAGCGGTCAAAATACTCTCTGGATGAAATTGGACGCCTTCAACGTGGGGATAGTTCCGGTGTCTGACCCCCATAATAGTGCCATCATCAACCCAAGCCGTGATTTCCAAGATATCTGGACAGCTTTGGCGCTCAATCACTAAACTATGATACCGAGTTGCCATGAAGGGATAAGCTAATCCTCGGAAAACCCCAACACCTGTGTGATAGATCTCAGAGGTCTTGCCATGCATCAGCACGGGGGCTGAGACAATATTTCCGCCAAAGACCTGTCCAATACTTTGATGACCCAAGCAAACCCCAAGAATTGGCAGCGTCGAACCAAGCTGACGAATTACATCTAAAGAGATTCCAGCATCTTCAGGACGCCCCGGCCCCGGAGAAATCACAACTCCATCCGGCTGGAGTGCTTCGATTTGCTTGAGGTCGATTTTGTCATTGCGGTAGACCTGAATTTCAGATGCCACAGGCAATTGTGCACCGAGTTCTCCCAGGTACTGCACCAGGTTGTAAGTAAAACTATCGTAGTTGTCAATAACAATGATCAAAAAGCCTACTCCTTCGAGCCGAGCAATGATAACCCTTAATTATACCTTAAATGGAGAGTCCTCGTCATTGTATAACTAAAACAAAACTGATTGAATCCGAGTTAATAGCGGTGGCAGAATCAGCACTAGACCGACCAATAAGGATGCGATCGCCGAGACAAGAACAGCACCGGCTGCACAGTCTTTGGCAATTTTGGCAAGGTCATGGTAAGACTGTTTAACGGTTAAGTCAACCACCGACTCAATCGCCGTATTTAACAACTCCATCACCATTACCAGACCACTGGTCAGAGAAATTACGGCAATTTCCACAGAACTTAACTGTAAAAAAACACCCAAGCCAATGGCCAGGGTGCACATAATCGTATGAATACGAAAGTTTCGTTGGGTAATAAAGGCATAGCGGACTCCAGTCCAGGCATATTTAAAACTAAGGAATAAAGTCGGGGCAATCTGCCAAGCGAAGTCTCTGTTTCGGTTAACAACTGGATCGGACTGGTTTGGCTTGGGCATCGACAGGTCTGAAGGTATAGACAGGGAGTGCGATGTAAGGTATTCGGAAGTAGAAGATTGAGCCTTTTGTGACACCATTGACTTTAAATTCCATCGGGAAGGGACACTGATAAACGGTAGATATCACCATCGCTAAAGAGTTAGCTCCACGGTCTGAAGTAAGATTTCCTGCTGATTCAGCATTTCTTTTAAACTTTCTTCATCGGGATGATCCCAGCCCAAAAGATGGAGTAAACCGTGAGTAGCTAACCAGGCTAGTTCTGTTTTTAAGGAATGCCCTTGTTGTTGAGCCTGCCGCTCAGCCGTTTCGACAGAGATCACGAGATCACCGAGATATAAAGGGAAAGACAACGGCATGGAAGTCGGCAACTGAGGAGAGTTTACCTCCAAAGCGGCAAAAGCGAGTACATCGGTAGGTTGATTTTTATGACGATACTGGGCATTGAGTGACTGAATCTCTGTATCGTCTGTGAGACGAAGCGTTAGTTCGTAGCCGTCAGCCGCAGGAAGATCGGATTGTAGGGTGTCTAACCATCGATCAAACCAACGTTCCCAGGTTTGGGTGGAAATTGGGCAGGATAAGGAGTCAGCCTCGGTAGCGGTTGGCTCAGAGGCTGTGGAAAAATAATCCTGCACATTCACTTCGACTTCCACTTGAGTCCTGTCTCCTAAGGTCTTGTTGCTAGAGGTTTAACGGGTGAGATAAGCAAGACCAACCATTACAGTTAAAAGACCTACAGTAGTCAGGAAGAAATGCTGTAGGGACTTTCCTCGCTTACGTACCATATTACGCATGGCGAGCTTGACGTAACTGGGTTTAGGTTCAGTTGAGGCGGCTCCTGCCACCGTTGTCTCCTCAAGAGGACTCTGTTGTTGGTCAGTGGTTGGTGAAGATGGCTGGCTCATAAAAAACAATATGTTTAGTTGTAAGGGTTTTTTATGTTTCTAATGTAACAGTTTGCTTTACAATTGCAGCTCAATTATAGGCAGACCAACCGCATTCTGCAAAGGTCAAGCGATTTGGAATTTTGGATGTACCACAGCCACAAGCTGGAACCTGAGTGAGGATGTGGCTGGGAAAATTTTAGATGAGCTGATTTTCCTGACGCAGGTAGGCTTCAATAAAGGGGTCGAGGTCGCCGTTCATCACATCGCTGACGGCCGTTGTTTCCACATTCGTGCGTAAGTCTTTGACCATTTGATAAGGATGGAAGACGTAATTGCGAATTTGGTTACCCCAAGCCGCTTCTACCATGTCGCCTCGAATTTCAGCAACTTCTTTAGCGCGTTGCTCTTGAGCAATAATCAGCAGCTTAGCTTTAAGAATCGCGAGGGCTTTTTCCTTATTTTGCAGTTGACTACGCTCCTCTGTACAGCGCACCGCCACCCCAGTGGGAATATGCCGAATCCGCACGGCTGTTTCCACCTTGTTGACGTTTTGCCCACCCTTGCCGCCTGCACGGGAGGTTGTGATTTCTAAATCTTTGTCTGGAATGTCCAGCTCAACTGAATTATCAATCATCGGCATGATTTCCACCCCAGCAAAACTGGTTTGACGCTTGCCGTTGGCATTGAAAGGCGAGATTCGCACGAGTCTATGGGTTCCTTTCTCGGCTTTCAGATAGCCATAAGCATGACGCCCATCAATTTCTAATGTGGCGGACTTAATCCCCGCTTCATCCCCTTCCGAGTTTTCCGCCAGGTGGACTTTGTAGCCGCGCTTCTCGGCCCAACGGGTGTACATGCGTAGGAGCATTTCTGCCCAATCTTGGGCATCTGTACCCCCAGCTCCCGCATTGATGGTGAGGACGGCTCCTTTGGCGTCGTAGAGGCCAGAGAGGAGCTGTTCTAACTCCCAACGGTCAAGCTCGTGGCTGAGCTGATTCAGGTTGGTTTGAGCTTCTGTGAGCAGAGCGGTGTCAGCTTCTAGTTCTAGCAGTTCCAAAACGGCTTTGGCGTCTTCCAGCTTGGCTTGCCACTGATTGTACTGCTCTATGTTGAATTTGAGGTCATTGAGTTGTTGCAGCGTTTGCTGAGCGGCATTTTGATCATCCCAAAAATCGGGTTGAGCCGCTAGTTGCTCTAAGTCTTGAATTTTGGCGTTGAGAGCGGCAACGTCAAAGATAGTCCTGGGTTTTACCCAGGCGGTGCGACAACGTTTCGACTTCGCGTTTAATGTCTGATGCGTCCATAATAATTGCAGTCCTTCGCGACCACTTGAGGGTTGCATTGTCGATTGTAACTAGAGTTTGTCCCGTAAAACAAAAGTAGGGGTACGGCAGTCCGTACCCCCACAACTGGGTTGATGGAACTGGGTTAATCCCGACTGTTAATGGCGATGAGCAGCCGCAAAATGAAGATGAACAAGTTGATGTAAGTTAGGTACATCGAGAGTGCGGCAGGCAAATACTCCTCGTCACGGTAGGAGCGAGGCAGGATGTAGAAATCCACGACAGCGGCACCGACAAACAGCAAGACTCCAACGCCAGAAATCCCAATTTCTAACCAAGAGGGAGTGTAGATGCCAAAGAAGGACAAGAGTACCTGAGCGACGACCACAACAACTAGGGCAATAATGCCAAGTTGTACTGTTTTGGTTAACGCCATGCCGTCTTCATCAGACAAATTGGAGCCAATCTGTCTAGCACCAATAAAGGTGACTCCACAGCTCAATGCCGCAAAGCCAATCCCGGCTAAACCCACACCTGGTGTTCTCAGAGCCAGGAATACCAGACCACTGAGGGTATAGCCAGACAGCAGACTGTAAGTCGCCAACAGGGGCAGCGCAACGCCATTGTTCCCTTTTCGGGCAACGCCACTCGCGACGAAGAAAAGAGCGATTTCAACAATAAAGGCAACCCAGAAGGTGGTCATGAATAGTCCTGGGTTGGAACGGAGAACACTCAGACCTCCGTAGGTGCCGAGTGCCGTTAAGACAAGTCCGCCACCGACGAAGGGCAGAGCGTTGGCTATCACGTTAGGGCCAACTAACGATTGACCTTTAGCTTCGCGAATCGCCTGACGAAAGTTACTGGTGTTACTCATGAGAATTCCTCGGAACGTTACCGATGATTTACAAACAGTAATTGTTATTTGCTTCTATTGTGACTGACAACCGCAGACCTTAGCAGAGAAAAGAACAGACCCGCTTTAGCACCTTGGTTTGAAGCCCGATTGGGTGTCTTCTGAATCAGTCAGGGAGGGTGAAATCTGCGTATTTATGCGGAGACGTCAAAAAATTCACAGTTTTTATTTCCGTAAAACAACGATGGTGTAATCCTTTGGCTCTACAGACAATGAGTTCAAGATGGCTTGGTAAAACCAAGTCGGCTTGAGGAGAGAGGTTTCCACTGCTGGAATTTTTGGATTATGGCAACTCAGTCTGTAGGTTTTCAGGGCATGGAACTTTTGATTGCCTACCATCGCAATCCTTCTATAAAAGTTCGCAATCAGCTAGTACAGCTTAATGCAGGGCTGGTGAGACAGATTGCTTATCGAATCAGTCGGCAGTGTCGCGAATCTTATGAGGATTTGCAACAAATTGGCTTTATTGGCTTGATTCGCGCCATCGAACGATTCAACCCTTATCAAGGCTGTGCCTTCAGTTCGTTTGCTATGCCCTACATTCGCGGTGAGATGCTACATTTCATCCGTGATAAGGGTACTCTTGTCAAGATTCCTCGCCGCTGGCAGGAAATTCAGCGGGAAGGCCGAAGAGTCACGAAAGAATTAACCATTACTCTAGGACGACTCCCCAAAGATACCGAAATTGCTCAAGCTCTACACATATCTCTCAAAGAGTGGATAGAGAGTAAGCTCGCGACTCAAAATTGCTTTCCTTTAAGCTTGGATGCGACGGTAGGCCATACAATGGATAGCCCAACGACTTTTGGAGAGACGCTAACCGATCCCCAAGAGGAAGCTTGGCAGCATCGAGAAGAAGAGCGACAACAGCTACAAGGAGCCATCGGTCAGCTAGACCAAAAAACACAGGCCGCCCTTGAATTTGTGTTTTTCCACGATTTATCTCGTCAGGAAGTGGCGAAAAAGATTGGTGTCAGTCCCATCACAGTATCCCGATACGTACAACGGGGAGTTAATGAGTTAGTTTCCCTGTTGCAGCCTCATACCTCTGAGCGTCTTGCGAGTTAGGGTTTGAAGGTTGAAGGTTGAAAGTTAAAAGTTGAAAGTTGAAAGTTAGGGGTTTTGAAGATAACCTTTCACTTGCAACGATATAGGTGTAATCATGTATCACAACTCTCTGGTTTGAGACTGGAGAACAGACTGTCCCAGTTGTGGGAACTATTAAAACTCTCTACTTCTTTCACTTCAAAAGTGACGTTGCAAGCTTTCGGTTGCTCTAAGACCTGAAGACAAAGTCCAGCAATATCTTCGCGACTCACTTTACCCCGAATATTGTCGCCTTGCTCGAACACTAATCCTTTTCCTCCTGGTTCTTCCGTTAAGGCACAGGGTCTAATGATGGTGTAAGTTACTCCACTCTCGCGTACAGCATCTTCACCCCTAAGCTTCCAGGTGAGGATTCCTCCGAGTTGGTCGTTCATCCGCACCGCTGGGGGTTCTTCCTCTAAATTGATCCCCGGACGCCCTGGACGGGTTACCCCAGCAGAGCTAATCATGATGAACTGTGGCTTAGTCGCCCCCCCATAGGCTTTGATGCTTTCTACTTGCAAGGCAAAACCACCCGGTGCAAATTTTGGATTCAGTCCCCCATCGTACTCAAACTTACTGAGCATCAGTTGCACGGCATAGACTTGGCTGGAATCGAAGGCGGGAGCATCTTGCAATGTTTTGGCACGAAAGACGGGAATCAACGCCTCAAAGGGAACGCGAACATCAATCCACTGGTTGCTCTCGGTATCGAAAGAATAACAATAGGAAATACCATCCCATTTAGCATCTGATCTGAGGATGAACTTATAACGCTGTCCATCTCCTTTGACTCGCAATTCGATGCCTTCGTACTGCGTCAAATTTAGGGGTGAGTCAAAATTACGTGTGCGAACGGAAGCAAATCCCCCAGAGTTGGCTGTTGAGACGTTACCACTGAATAGAGCGGCTTGCTCAATCAGTCGCATCGAACTCTCACTCACTCCACCCATCACCACATCATCGACAGCTCCCCAAGTTTCTTTTAATTGGTCTGTGGGATTTTTAAAATCAAACAGTAGTGTTGACGCTGCTTTTGGCAGACTTCTCGCGGCGGCTTGCACGAGGTTCTGGATACCCTGATAGTCCACGATTTCCGGGCTATCCACAACTTCTGGCATATAGAATTTGATGCCTTGATAGTATTTAGCACGGTCAGGGGTGTCCCCTTCAACAGGTTGCACCCGGACACCCGTGCAACACACAACAGCAGAAACATTGTTCATCAGTTGAGGAGTGAGTGTGTCTGGGAGGGTGATATCTGCCTCGAACAGTTCTACTTTCTCGCCGAGTATCTCCCGCGCTCTCTCAGCATCCCGAACTAGCGCCCGCACCGGATAATCATGCTCAATTAGACGACGCACGACTCGCTTCCCGACGCCACCTGTTGCCCCAGCTACGAGTATCACTCCCATTGTTTGACTTCCGCCCTGAGTTTCTGTTTTGTTTTTGGCACGATTTGTAAATAGCCGCTTTAGGCAGCTCAGAAAAGGAATAACCTCAAAGTAGGTCAGTGTTTCTAAAAATCTGCCAGCATCCCATGGGGAGCGAT
Organism: Microcoleus sp. AS-A8; assembly: GCA_039962225.1. Taxonomy (NCBI): domain Bacteria; kingdom Bacillati; phylum Cyanobacteriota; class Cyanophyceae; order Oscillatoriales; family Microcoleaceae; genus Microcoleus; species Microcoleus sp. AS-A8. The sequence goes on along the minus strand of JAMPKV010000004.1, from coordinate 318,003 downwards.
TTTGATTTGTCACAATCGCCTCTTTAGCGTTTTCTTCAGTGTATCGAATTGGAAGTGAGTGGGTAGGATGGGGTTTGACCGTTAACGTCCAAAAGCATCATGATTCATTGAGTTGATGCTTGTGGCTATTTCAATGAGCTAACCTTTACCCTATTTATGCGATTTCATCTGTTAAGGACAATTTGCTTTTACATAGGTGATGGCAAAGGGTGTAATCTGTTTCTCTACTTGAGTAATCACGAAGCGATCAAATTCAGTCCATACTCTAGGCTGCTCGAAAAGACAGGGTTGCAAAATTCCCCATAAAAGGCTGTCCTGGCACAGGTGGGAATGAATTAAGGCTCTGTGTCCAAAGCTTTTTCGCTCGAAATCTCGGTTGACTACCTCTGGATTAGCCGTCTCGACATCTTCCACAAAAATCGACGGCTTGGTACGTAAGGCGGCAGCAAACAGTGGATCTTCGTCGGGCAACGATTCTGGTTCTGCTTTCCAGTCTGAGTCAGTGACATCGGGGTAGCGATCGCTGCGAAGCCAACAATAATCGATTTTACCTATTTTAGTGTGTGGATTACGTAGGTAAAGAAAGCAGCGGTGGCACTGCAACACTTCGCCTAAAGCTGGCAGCAAAGCGGAAAAGACCGCATCTGGCTCACGGTCGGTTGCTAAAATTTGTTCTAAGATATCGGGTAGACTTAGGTTATTCATGAGCTTGTTAACACCTTGTTAACACTTAGAGTTGTGCGATCATAATTCAATCGCCTACACAAAATCCTGTTGGTTTTGTTCAAAATCTAAATCGATTATAAAGATTTGAAACTAACACCTGACAGGGTTGTTCTGTTATGTATGTTAACCAAATAATAGCCGTGTGGCTCAAAATAGTTCTTTAGGCGGAGTTTAATCCCTATTAAAGATATTTATGTTTTTAATACAAAGCATCTACTTCAAGTCAAGCCATTGATTAAGCTCTTGCTGTTTTGCTTGATTTAGGATAAGCAAAATCAATGAATCATAGCAGGGCTAGCTCAACTATTAATGAGTTAAACGCTCACGTGCAGTCTAAGTTATTGCACTTATCGCGCTCATCAGTAAGACTAGTAGTAACAGAAGGGTTTTCAAAGAAAATTAACGTCTTGAATCAGGGTAAGGAAAACATGAATATGGACTTTAAAGATTTAGAAATTGTTGCTGAGCAAGATATGGGATTGATGTTGGCTGAGATACCAGCGGAAAGGACATCCCAGTATCAGGATGCCATCCCTGAAGAAGTTCTCGATTTGCTGGAAGAAGCTATAGAAACCTACGATATTGTCGAACCGACACTTCCCCAACGCTTGCGGAAGATAGCCCGAAAAGAAATTGATTTTTTAATTTCGCTCTATCACGACAAAATCAAGCAAGCTCCATCTCTACAGAACTCGCAGACCCCTCAGAAGATTCTTCAGCGATTATCGTGTAATCTATCTTAAAATCTATGTAATGAAAGCGACTTTTTCCTAGTAATAGGAAAGTAGCAATAACTGACCCCTTAAAATCTCCTTGAGGCTTCGAGCCTGATATTGATGTTCCAGTTTCAACCCCCTGGATTTGGGCTAAACGTCGTTGATACCTCCTTGGGTGCAATGGTTTACTATACTCCCGTTGCATCCCCTTGGAAGGTAGATAGCCCAGAAGAGAAAAATTTACCTCCACTCATTTTCCTGCATAATTTTGGTGGTGGGGCTTCCGCTTACGAGTGGTCTAAAGTGTATCCCGCTTTTGCGACTACGTACCGGGTCATTGCTCCTGATTTAATTGGCTGGGGGCAATCAGCTCACCCCATCCGAGATTATCAAGTGAGTGACTATTTGACGACACTGGCGGAGTTTCTCTCCCAGGTGAGTGACTCCCCAGTACCTGTTGTAGCCTCTTCTCTAACAGGTGCTTTGGTGATTCGCCTTGCCATTGAACGTCCGGAATTGTTCAAGGCGCTGTTTCTAGTTTGTCCATCGGGATTTGCTGACTTTGGGCAAGATGCTGGGCGTAGATTGCCACTGAATGTAATTAGAATACCCCTGTTAAACAACCTGATTTATAGTCTGGGGGCGACGAATGAAGCAGCTGTGAGTAACTTTCTGGTGCAGTTTCTGTTTGCCAAGCCAGAACGAGTATCCCAGGAAATGGTAGAGGCTTATTTAGCCTCTGCCCAGCAACCCAATGGGGAATACGCTGCGTTAGCTTTTTTGAGGGGTGACTTATACTTTGATTTGTCCCTTTATATCCCGCAACTAACAGTGCCGACTGTCATATTTTGGGGAGAAGAAGCTCAATTTACTCGCCAAGATTTGGGGCAGCGTTTGGCAGGTTTGAACCCGGAAATGATTCGAGGATTTGAGGTGATTCCAGAAACTGGCGTATTGCCGCATCTGGAGCAGCCGGAGGTGATGATTGGATTATTGCAGCGCTATTTATTTTAAGTCGAATGTCACTGAAAGTAGGAATACCCTTCAGAAGTTTTAGTGCTGCTGGTTGGGTTGCACTAGGGGGTATTGCTTCACATGCGATCGCTACAGTTAATATTTCCTTCTTATTTGCTTTGGGGTCTAAATTAGTAGCAGGTACAGCAAAAACAGCCCCAACATAGCTTTTAAGTGGTTCTTTAACATCCGAACAGAAAGGGCTGAAGCATTCCTTCACACCCTCTTTGCAACCATTTTGTCATTTCGCTTTACCTTTCCAACAAATCGGCCCGTGGTAACCTTTAGGACATCCAAGATATTCCCCATTTTCCGTTGCTACAAGAGGAGGAGGTAGGGTAGTGGGTTCATCACTTTCGCAACTATCTGCTACGGTAAGTAATTCACCAGTATGTACGTTGCCTACAACCGTTCCCACAATTCCGATGTAACTTGTGAGTTGAGGTTTCTTAGCTTGGGCGATGTTCATCACATAATTACGACGAGGTAATAATTTGCCATTTAATCGTTGAAAGGAGCCGTTTTGAGAAACCAACTGAATTCGGTAGCTATAATTGGTTGTCTCTGTCTTAATTCCTAGTCTCAATTGAGCAAAATCAGTAGTAAAATTTTGATGCTCTAAAAAGTAGGATTGCTGTGCTCGGTTCATTGCACCAATATTATGTCTAGCTTCTGATTCCTTGGCTTTATGAATCTGACTGAACATACCAGGCAAAACAATGGCTGCTAAAATCCCAAAAATGATAATGACATAAAGTAAATCAACCCAACTAAATCCTTGATTCTCATTTTTATTTAAGAGATATTGCAGGTACTTAGCTTTGAATTTGACTTTCATTGTCGGCTCCTTTCCTATATGTCAGTTGACTGAAACGCTCTGTTGCTAATTGACGAGAGAGCGAGCCTCATTTAATCATGGAGGAATCAATCACGCCCGGAAATTAATTTCCGGGCTTATAGATAAAGTCCATTTAAATGGACTTTATCTATAAGCTTTTAGTCCTATGCACGAGGACTTGAGCTACTCGCTTTGGGAATTTATTCCCTGACGGATGAGTGCGTCAGATACATGATGTCAATTCGAGATAATATCTCCGCCTCTTTTTGGGCAGGTATAGCTTTTCGCCATGCTGTGATACTCCCTTTGAGGACAACCAAATTTAGCCCAGTTTTTTCCAACTTCTGGTATGCCTTAACCGATCGCATACCGGATGTACAATAAAGTACGATAGTTGGCTGAGTATGATTAGACTGGGTACTCGCTTGAGCAATATCACGAATACGCTTTACGCCGACTCCAGCTTCAATATATGTTAGGGGGACAAACAAACTCTGACCGATGTGGTCTTCAACGTATTCTTCTGGCGATCGCACATCAATTAAAACCACAGATTTCACCTTACCCTGCTGCAATTCGGCAACTGTTATTTGTTTAGTATTGAAACTTGCGATAAAAGTTAGGATATCCATATGGTTAACCAATGCTCCTACACTTAAAGCTCCAACACCGAGAATGCTGATAAAAATAATCAAAATCAAAAGACATAAATAACGATTAACCCCTTTTTCTGAAACTTCATTTGGCATTTTTAAGGCTCCTTTTAAATGGATAAGTTATTTGTTCTAGATATCTAATCGGCACCCCTTCAGATATACCGTATTGCTTGGGAATTTTATCCCCAGGCAGGTTTGGAAGGCTTAGGTCTATATGCTGCGAACTGTAGCGATCGGGCAACAAATTTTTGCTATCCTCTGAAGTCGAAGGGGAATCAAGGACAGGAAAATCCGGCGGTGAATTAGAGTCATTCGGCAAGGAGTCTAGAGAGAACTCAGATTTTTTCCTAAGCTGCATGATTCAATCTCCTGCAAAAATGAATTTTTTCTAGGTGGCTGTACCTACTTATCTCTAAAGCGTTCCTACTTATGCAATCCGTCTAGGGGATCTAAAAACATCACCTTGCTACTATCACTACTACCAATCCTCATTCCCATCTCTAGATAGTTCTGAGCAACTAGAAATTGGAGTGCTTGAGCAGCATGTGAGATCGAGCGTGAGTTCTTCGAGAACTCATCGACTTCTCATCGATTGGTTAAGACGCGGTCTAAGTCACACTTAAAACAGTCACCACGCCTAGAATTAATCCGTAACCACTTTTCATCTGCCGACCAGTAATAAGTCAAAGCCTTAGTCGTGCGAAGATGCCGACGACCCAGCAATGCCAGTTGCTCAGGAGGACGTTTCCTGATAAGCGATTGGATAGCCGTAAGTCGCTCTTGCACAGATGGGTGTTTTTCACTGGAGTGTCCGCTTCCGGGTAATCGAGAGAGAACATCCAGGCTACGCAAACACCCTTCTGGTTCAAAGCCTGCTTGGACGGCATATTTATACCCAGAGGCATCGGCGTCTAACTCTTGCAATCGACTCAACTGACCCATGCGCTTATTCAAATCAGCCATGCGTTGCTGTCGTCTAGTGGGGTTTAATCGAGCAAGTTGCTCTAACTCCTTGGCGTACTCACTGCTACGGATAGCAATGTGTCGATGAGCATGGTGCGCCATTTCATGACTGACAACGCAAGCAACGGCGGAGCTATCCCCTGCCAACTGGTCGAGTAGCCCTCGATTGATCACAATCAAATTGGCATCGGTGGCATGAGCATTGATGTTGTATTCGGAGTCGATAACCACCCGCCAAGGATGTTGGTCGAGGTTGTTGGCACGAGCTATCCGTTCCACGATGCGATAGAGTACGTAGAAGTTTTCGGGAAGTTCTGTTTCAGCAAGGGCGTAGGGAGTGGGAGCAGGATCATCCGAACGGGCGAAGGTGGGGGGAGTGGCAGTTGGAGCCAATACCAACGCACAGATAGATGCGATCGCAACAGCATTTTTCTTGAATTGAGTTAGCCAGTATCGTTTGTTCATTTCTATACATTCCGGGTAGATGTTTACCACATATACGAGTGTGTTAAGCAAGTTCATTGCTTAATGTTTCTTCTGCCTTCAAGCAGAATGGTTATTTTTCAGGCAATAGGAAAGCTTTTTTAGAGAGCGATAAAGTTCTTTATAACTTCTCAACTTCTAATCAGTTTTACTTTTAATCTAATTATTGATTTAGCCGCTCAGGTTTGTCTATTCACGGTTGTGATTTTGTCCATTCACACCTGTGAATTTTTCATCCAGTTGCCAAGTCCAAGTGATAAGAATGGCTTGAACAGTGACCCGTAAATAGTGATAGCTTTTTGCTAACAATCTCTTGCCCTCACCTGCCCGTCCCCTTTCCTCAGACTGGGCGAGGGGGAACTTTCTCAACTTCTTAGTTCTCCAGGAATTCTAAAGTAAAATTTAAAAATTTATGTGAGGAGTGAGTTGTTATGCAAGAGCTACAGCGGACGACTGGGGTGACGCATAGAAAGTTGGAAGAGGGATTTCCCCGTACCGTTGATGCGTTTGGCGACCTTTGTCAACGTGCCTGGGTAGAGATTGATCAAGGGGCTTTATGCCATAATGTGCGGCAACTGAGAAAGCTGTTGTCAGCACCAACTCAACTGATGGCGGTGGTGAAAGCGGATGCCTATGGGCATGGGGCAACAATGGTTGCTCGAATTGCGTTAGAGGCGGGTGCGCGTGGGCTATGTGTTGCCACGTTGCAAGAGGGGATTCAACTGCGAGAAGCGGGGATTGAAGCACCAATTTTGCTTTTGGGGGCGATGAATATTCCTGAACAAGTGAAAGCGATCGCACATTGGCAATTGGAACCCACAATCTGCACCCCCGAACAAGCTTGGATGTTTTCTGAAACGCTGAGTGGGTTGAAAAAAACCTTACCCGTACACCTGAAGCTAGATACTGGAATGTCACGGTTGGGGATGCCTTGGCAAGAGGCAACGCAATTTGTTCAGCTAGTCAAGCGATTACCTTATCTGAAAATTGCTAGTATCTACTCTCATCTGGCTACTGCTGATAGTCCCGATCCCACGACTATGAGACTGCAACATCAGCGCTTTGAGGATGCGATCGCACAACTTCGGAATGCTGGAATTCAGCCACCCTGTTTACACTTAGCGAACTCCGCTGCCACCTTAGCAGACTCATCAATACACTACGATTGGGTACGTGCGGGGCTTGCCTTGTATGGGCTTTACCCGGCTGAACACTTGCGAAATGCGGTTGATCTCCACCCAGTGATGCAGGTGAAAGCGCGAGTAACACAAGTGAAAACGATTCCCCCTGGCACAGGTGTTAGCTATGGTTATCAATTTATTGCCGACGAGGAAACGCGCATTGCGATCGTTGGTATTGGCTACGCGGACGGAGTTCCTCGTAACCTCTCGAATAAAATGACTGTCCTGATTCGGGGTCAGCAGGTACGGCAGATTGGCGCGATTACAATGGATCAGATGATGTTGGATGTGAGTGCCCTTCCCGATATACAGACTGGGGAAGTGGTCACGCTGATTGGGCAGGATGGAGGTTTGCAAATATCTGCTGATGACTGGGCACAATCTTTAGGAACCATTTCCTGGGAAATCCTTTGCAGTTTTAAGCATCGGCTACCCCGCGTGGCAGTCAGTGACGGGATGTTAGCGTAGCGAAGCAAGACGTTTGCGATCTCTTTATAGGTTGCGCGTAAATATCGCCTTTCTCGATTGGATGAGGTACACTCTTACCTCTCTCAAAACCTCTCTCCTACAAGGAGAGAGGCTTTGATTCTTACTCCCCTGGCTTTGATTAGGGCTGTATCCTATGGCGCTAATTCAGCATCTTTAATTTTGGTATAAACTATTAAATTGCTTTTGAGAAATTGGAAATTGTTTTCTGTTTGAGATAGACATCAAAAGCAGGAATCTCCTGACGAGCAAGGTGCAGCGAAAGCGTTGAGTAGACACGCTTCAGGCAACGGTTTTTGAAATGCTGTTACTTGAGTAAAAGTTAAGTACTGGATACAAAGTTTTTTAGAGTATGATTGGCGAACAACATCGAGAGCATCTTGAAAAATACTGGAGGCTTAGTCAGCGTTTTTTCCAAGAAGGTGATTATGCCCTTTCCACTTTTTTCGCTATTTCGTTAATTGAAGAAGTAGGAAAAGTTATTATTTTAGGTAACAAAAAAGTTTCAGGAAAATTGGACAAGAAAGCTTTTTACAAGCATCAAAATAAGTACATTTATGCAGTTTATACAACATTATTAATAAATTCGCGTGTCACTCGGATTTATGGAGAAAATGAGAATCGTTTTGCAAAGTGGTTTCGAGAAGAAGAGTTATTTAAATTGCGAAATAAAGCCTTGTATGCAGAAATAAGCCCAGAAGGAGTCTTGGTACCTGAGCAAATGATTGATTCTAAAGATTCTTTTCTTCTCATATGTATTGGTGGCGAGATATTAGCCGAAATTCAGGGAACATATACAGGAACGGGAGCTAGTGCATGGAACCGACTTATAGACGAGGTTGATACCTTTAGAGAAAGTAATTCACAATACATGATGTGAGCAGAGAGCAGCATAACAACGCTGATGCAGTGGACTGACCCAAGCCGCTGGTGTGGGATTTAACGGTTATCGGCAGCCGCTGACTAGGAAGGTTGGCTGCTTTATATCTTGGTGTGGACACTGCCTCAAGGTTGTCTGCGAGGAATTTAAGGTAGTTGTGGTTGAGATGGTCTTCAGATTAGAGCAGTCTAAGCTAAACTGTTTACTTTACACAAATGGAGCTAGGATTGCCTCCGGTGAATAATGTCTCGTAGCTGAAAGTTGTGCAACCATCTCTGCACGAGACGAAACCTCAAGCTTACGGAACATTCGCTTTAAGGCTTGCTTCACAGAATTTTCAGTAATCCAAAGTTCATTCCCAATTTCTGCGTTAGTTCGCCCCAAAGCCACCAATTCTGCAATTTGCAACTCACGAGGCGTTAAGCGATCGCTTTTCAAGGGTTGGTGCTGCGGTCTCACTGTTGCAGTCCAAACAGATAAGTGCAAACAGATGGCACTCAAATCAGCTAGATTTTGTGTATCAAAGGCAGGCATTGACTTGTCACGGGTGCAGCTCACTACACCCACTAATTGACCGCAATTTACGATTGGTCCCGCCATTACGTGCCAATGATCGGGACGCGGACAAATTATTCTCCAAGCCTTGGGTGATGTCACCAATGCATCGTGGGCAGGAAAATGGCGCTCCACTAAATAACGCATAACAGGATTATGCTCAATTGATAGCCCAACTTTCAGGATTTTCTGAAAACTTTTATCTGCTAAGGGAAGTTGGTCGAAGAAAAAAATCCCCCAGCGTTGAGCTGCAAAATACTCACCAATTTTTGGCACGAGATGCGATCGCAGGTCATGTTCACTATGGGCTTGGTTGATAGCTTCAAAAAGAAGCTTCAAAGAACTTGTCATAGGTGAAGTGTCGAAGTGTACCCGATCGAGGTCTAGAAGCATTGAAGTACTCAGCTTATATTACCTTTAATCTCAAAAACAACTTGACATGACAATAAATTCAGAAATTGATCGCGCTCACGCTCCCACTGGTTGGATGCAGAGTGGCTTTTACGCGGCTTCAATCGTCTTTAATGTCTGCTTGATTTCTCAGCTATTAACGGTTGGGGTTGCCTATTTTAATAATCCTGCATGGTGGGATATTCATGTTTGGCTAGTGCGAGGGTACAGTGGACTGTCATTAATATTACTGGGATGGTCGTTTATAGCCCCATTCTCACGTAGAATACGACATCTCGCCGCCAGTCTACCAGTGCTGCTTGGACTACAATTTTCCAGCATTCATCTAAAAACTGCGCTTCACCTAGAGGTACTACATCCTCTGATTGGATTTGCATTACTCTACGTTTCTTCAAGCCTTGTACATCGTACATGGCACATTTTATCGCCCACCAACCATCAGAATGATCAAATTTAAGAGGTAGAAATGAGGCAAGATGCAATCTTCAGTCCCTTCTTTGCAACAATATTTCTGACACTCCTAGTCTGGGTGTATATGTACAGCCGCCGTATCAGTTTCATCATAGGTAGAAAGATCAGCCAGCAGGAGATTTCTGTACCCGGCACACTGGCGCAGATCTCGCCACCCAATGTATCCAATCCATCGGATAACCTAAAGAACCTGTTCGAGATTCCGGTACTTTTTTATGCGCTTGTTCTATACCTCTTCATTACGAAGCAGGTGGATACAGTGTATGTGAACGCCGCGTGGGTCTTCGTTGTGTTTCGCATATTGCACAGCGCTGTCCATTGCACATTCAATCTTGTCATACTCCGGTTTTACCTCTACCTATTTGCCACGATCGCGGTGTGGTTCATCGCAATCCGTGCAGCCCTCATCCACTTTGGCACGTAGGTTCGCTGACATACCGACGCAGCATAACAAATCGCTCAACCGGAACGGAGTATAGCTCATCTTGGCTTTACGCACTCATCAGTGCGGGTAAGATGGCGATCGCTCTGTGGAGTAGGTAAAGTGGAGCGATCGCTTTATGCAGTGAATGTTGTTGTTTTTGGGCTGACTTCAAACGAAATGGTGATATTTTGAACTGGAGTTAGTCGCGCTCATTTACCGCTCAATTCAGCCGTTATAGGGCTAGAGCAATCATGATTTCCTTATTCGTAGCCTGTCATAAATTCGATCCGAGTTGCGGCGATTCATGGTCAAGCTACATCGAATCGTCAGGTTTCCACCTCATTCAGGAAATCGTCTCCACTGACATAATGCTCTGCCCGTCGCTGATGGACACATTGATTGACGAGGATTGGAACTTCAATATCCACGCTGACTACCGCACTCACTTCTTTCATGATTACCAATACCTAAAACGCCGAATCGGATATGATTCATCGCGACATAACATTCTTGCATTGACTGAACGACCAACTCAGGACCCGGCACCGATTGACGGTTTCGAGTTCTGCGGATATGACATCCTCGATTCTGGTGATTCGTACAGCGTCTTGGTTAATTGTGGTGGTTTCCCATCCATCTACACAGCTGATGACTTGAATCAACTTGGCTTGGTCGATGACCTTGAGCGCGTTACAAAAATCGCTGAAACCATTCGTGATGCTCACCCTGACGATGACCATTGTTGCGATTGCCGCGTGCTGGGAATCGCGCGTTACACCATCACCTCATAACAACCGCAGGCATCGGAGCAAAGATTCTGACGAGACTTACAGGGTTGCATCATTGTCCGTGATTCATTTGGTGAATTGAGTTAGTAGCCGTTCCAACTCACCCGGTTGAAAACTTCCCTCTGCTGGTTGTCGATTCTGGTGCCCAGGTTCCAGATAAAGACATTCACAATAAACCTGCGTAAATTGGCTATGGGATTTAATTGTCCAGTTAAAGATACAGGTTCCCGTTAAGATAGCAAGAGAAAAATCTGTATTTTGCACCTCGGAATGGCTAAAGTCAGCATTACTTAAGTTTGCTTTTTTAAAAGATGTTCCGGGACCACTCTGGATAGATTCGCTCAACCATTTGAGAATCCGGAAAGTTACGATCGCAGAAACGACCATCAACAGTAACAGGAAAAATCCCTGAGCAAGTGTTCCATCACTGAAGCTAGAAAGGCTAGCAATTGCCAGTCCAACCGTGAGTGTAATCATTACCGCAAACAGTACAGTAATGGCTGCAAGGCCAAAGAAGGTCGTGACTTGTGGAAAGTGGAGATTAAGACTATCTCGGAAAAAGCTCCCAAATACCAAAGCCAATACAGGCAGCGTACTGAGGAAAAAGTTGAGCATCTTATTGGATCGATCGCTCAACAAGCCAATTGACACTTGAGCCGCGATTATACTGAACCCGACTAAAACAATCGAACCAACAATAGCGGCACCAAGTAAAATATATACTTGACGGCGACTCTGCCCCGTTGTGCTCCCCTTAAAGGTTGCCCCAATTAAATTTGCCCCTGTGAAATTGCAGCCCCGCAAGTCTGAGCCACTGAAATCTGCGCCAGCCAAATCCTGCCCTTTAAAGGAACAATTTTGCAAGTTCCGGTTGGCGTAATTCAGGTTGCTCATCGTTTAATGGCTGCGTCAGGATAAATAGCTATAGTGCGATCGCTGATTTCTCAATATTGCATCCTCAATCGTAACTCAAGCCCTTGGTTTTGGCAGATGGCTAGGCTCTACTCCCAAGGTATGGCAACAGTAACATTTAGGGTGAAGCACAATATTGATAATGCCGTGCCCGACTGAAAAGGGCGGAATTAATTTTGGACAGACCCTAAGTTGCCTATGACGATTTTGGCTTTTGATGTGACACCTGTGCTTAACCGCTTTGATATGGCATCGTGGTTTAACAAAAACTTGATCGATTTAGGCTTTCAGGTTGGCACAAAACTGCTGTGGGCGCTTGGCATTATCCTCATTACCCGCTATGCGATTGACCTGGTTGCTCGCTTCACGCGCCGAGCGTTCAATCCGGTTGAGCCAACATTACGCAAGTTTCTGATTCAGGCTTCAGAAGTCCTAACACTAGTCGTTGGAATTGTGGCGTTCTTGAGTGCGCTGGGGATTCAAGCCACCAGCTTGGTTGCTGTAGTAGGAGCGGCTGGTTTAGCGATCGGTTTGGCATTGCAGAATACCTTATCCCATTTCGCGGCGGGGGTCATGCTCCTGAATCAGCGTCCCTTTGAAGTGGGTGATTTCATTGAAGCTCAACAGGGGGTCAAGGGTGTAGTGGATGCGATTGGTATTTTCTCAACTACGGTGGTTACGCCGGACAATGTCAAGATTACAGTACCGAACAGCAATCTATTCAGTGGTGTGTTGAAAAATACAACAGCCATGAGGACGCGACGCGTAGATTTGAAAATTGATATTGGAGATCGCCCCATTGAACCTACTATTACTCTGCTGTTGTCCTTGGCGCAACCCCATCCCCTCGTTTTAAGTCACCCAAAAACGACTTCCCATGTGGCATCTATTTCACCGAAATCTACCACGCTGTACTTGCGCCCTTGGTGTAGAGCGGACGTTTATGAACAGGTACAGTCCGAAATTCTACAGTTGGTCAAAGAAGCACTGATAGAGAGCAACTCATCAGCAGATGGAGAGCGCGAATCAATTGATGACCCTTGGTAAACCGAGAATTCAGCCTGCTGTTGGGAGATCAGGCTCTCACAGCAAGTGGGCTAGGCGCTCACGTCTACGGCACCAGCTATCCTGTACGCTAGAAGAGCCGCTACGTTAATGTAGCGGCTCCACGCTTGATTGAGCTGATCGCTAAACGAGTTTAAGCGCTAACTGGCTGCAACGCTTTAGCCGGTTTTTCCTCCAGCAACTTTGTGTAGAGGTCACTCAGCTGATGCGCGACACCATCCCAGCTAAACTTCTCCTCAACACGCTTTCTCGCGCATTGACCGAGTTGGTTCCGCCAGTCTGGGTTAGAGAGAATCCGGTCAATCGCTGTTGCAAACGCAACTTCATCTTTGGCGGGTGCCAAAAGACCGGTTTGTTCGGGAACGACGGTGAATTGCAAACCGCCGACATCGCTGGCAACAACAGGCGTGCCACAGGCCATTGCTTCAATTGCTACTAAACCGAAGGGTTCGTAATGGCTGGGAACCACACAAACATCAGCGGCAGTGTAGTAAGCGGGTAACATATCATCCCCGATGCGTCCAGGGAATAGGGTACAGTCGCTCATCCCAAGTTCAGCGACAATTTTCTCAATCCGTTCACGCTCTATGCCATCACTTTGACCGGGACGAGAGCCACCACCGATCACGAGCTTAATCTTCTCATGACCCCGCAACTGCGACTGACCCACGGCTCGCACCAAGGTTTCAATGCCCTTGCGCTCATCAAAGCGTCCCACATAGAAGAGCATTTTGGCATCTGATTCGATTCCTAAGGCGGCACGCGCTGCTTCCTGGCTCAAGGAACCAAAACGGTGAATGTCAGTACCACAGGGAATGATGTCGATGTTGCCTTTTGTCGAAACGAGCGATCGCATATGTTCCATTTCCTGCGGACTCGTCGCCACAATTCGCTCGGCTGTTTCTAAAACCGCCTTCTCAAAGCTCAAGCGGGTGGTTGCAATCATGGGGATCGTTGTCACCGACTTGTATTTAACCGCACCCAATGAATGGTAGGTATGAACCTGCTTCAGCGCTTGCCGCTTTTTCAGTTCCATTCCCACCCAGGCGGAAATCCAATAATTCGTGTGTACCAGGGAATACTTAATCCCAGACTCCTGTTGAAACTTAACGAGTTCCTCTACAAACGTGTTGGCATACCCAAAAATTTCGTCTCGCGGTACAAATTCCTCTGGACCGGCTGTTAAACGAATGGTCCGACAACGCGGACCATGCTCAACGATTTTGGGTTGCTCTGCACTTGAGCAACGGGTAAACATATCAACATGCCATCCTTGGTGGGCAAGCGCTTCACCCACTTGACGCACATAAACGTTCTGTCCCCCAGCCTCTTCCTTTCCGATTTCCACTGCTGGGTCACCGTGTACTGAGATCAGAGCAATGTGCTGTTTGCTTGTAATGTCCATAGGTTTGATTGGTTCTGGATTTTGACGAAGGTTAGAACGGATTAACGGTCTATTTCTTCCCCACGTTTCCCTCATCACGAACTTTCTTCTATTTTATTTAAGAAATGTTAAGCGTCAAGGGCGGAGCTTTACCTCTCCTGATGGGTAGAGTTTACTGACTAGCGTGAAAACGTCAGAGTGTCGCTAGTCACCTAACGCAAATCGCGATTTTTCCTCGTAGTATTTTTCCTGCAATTGCCCAGAAAGAATTATTTTTCCTCAAGAAAGAGAGAACTCGTTCCTCTTCGCAAATCAGTATACCGTTGAGCGCCTAAAGTTGCAAAATGTAAAGTCAACAAAGCTGGACAACCCGGTTTGACGAAGGAGTTAAGAGGGAAATTCGCTTCTTAGACACCAACCCAAGCCCCGATTGAGTCGCCGCTGCCACCGGAAAATTCTGTTAGGCTAGCTAAAGGTCATTGAACGCTGTGCGGGTAACACCGAGTAATAAGTGTTCCGCAGTAGTTGACCCATACCGCCAAAGTGCTACACTGATAAAGCGGTCAAAACGGAATGGCTATCTGATAACTCTCAAGTGTAGTCAAACCCTGACCAAAACATAAAAACCCGCCTGGAGAGGTGGCTGAGTGGTCGAAAGCGGCAGATTGCTAATCTGTTGTACGGCAGGTAACTCCGTACCGAGGGTTCGAATCCCTCCCTCTCCGTTAAACCATCGATAATTACCCTTCGTCACTCCATTCAGACTGGGCAGTACTGCATTGGTGTTTCAAAAACCGTTACCAGTCATCACCCTAGAGGAAGATGCGCTTAAGATGTAGATTTATTCAATTGTGATCTACTGGTGACAGTAGAGGAGAGAAACATTCAAATGAGTAAACTCGCCTCAGTCAATGGCATTAACCCTCGTTCAGCAATTGCCCTAGCCCTCACGACCCTGGCTACAGGCTTTTTCACGACGGCTTGTACAAGTAACAAGGGAGGAACCGCCGCAGGTGGAAACACCGTCAAAATTGTTTCCAGTCTGCCCATGACAGGAAGTGGCATAGGTCAGAATCAAACCATTGTGAACGGGATCAAACAAGTCCTTGATGAAACCAACTCAACGGCTTGCGATGGCAAAGTTAAGATTACTTATGAAAGCTATGACGATGCTACGGCTGCCGCTGGCAAATGGGACCCCGCACAGGTTACCTCAAACGCCAACAAAGCTGTTGCAGATAAATCCGTGGTTGCTATGATTGGTCACTTCAACTCCGGTGCGGCTAAGCTATCCATTCCCATCCTCAACAAGTCCAACTTAGTCATGGTTAGTCCTGCCAACACCTACCCAGGCTTGACTAAACCCGGAAAGGGCGAAGCCAATGAGCCTAATGTGTACTACCCCAATGGCAAGCGGAACTATGCGCGTGTGGTTCCGGCGGACGACCTTCAGGGGGTTGCGGGGGCTAAATGGGCTAAATCACTAGCAGCCAAAAAAGTTTTTATTCTCGATGATCAAGAACTTTACGGCAAAGGGCTAGGAGATATTTTTGAAGCGACTGCCAAAAAGGAAGGACTGCAAGTCTTAGGACACGAAGGAATCGACGCCAAAGCGAGTGAATATAAAGCCTTGATGACCAAAATCAAAGCCCTCGGACCCGACCTCATCTACTTTGGAGGAATGACCCAAACCAACGCCGGACAGTTAATTAAGGATATGCGTAACGTTGGGATGAGTGCGGATAAAGTAAAATTCATGGGGCCGGATGGCATCTTTGAAAAGGCGTTAATTGATGCGGCGGGTAAAGATGCAGAAGGCGTTTATGCCACCTTTGGCGGCGTACCTGCCACAGAACTCAAGGGGACAGGCCAAAAGTGGTATGAGAGCTACAAGAAAAAATACACGGCAGAACCTGAAGCCTATGCGGCTTATGGCTATGAATCTGCCAAGGTAATTGTGGATGCCATTAACAAAGTCTGCAAAAATGACCGTGACGCCATTCGAGAGGCTGTCTTGAATACCAAAGACTTTAATGGGGTACTCGGTACTTGGAGTTTTGACCCTAATGGCGATACAACCCTCACCACTTTGTCAGGAAATGTTGTCAAAAATGGCAAGTGGGAGTTTGTGAGTGTGCTCAAGGCGCAGTAAATTGCACAGTTAGCTCACTCGGCCTAGTCGTTAGTCCTGAGTTGAGGGTCAATATCCCTCGACTGACTAGGACTGATCACAGATTCATCAGCCGTATTAACCCGCCAGCGTTTTGCACAATAACCGATAGCGAAGCGGTAGCGAGTCTACGAGCGTCTGAGCTTCGCTCTATAATCTATACGCACTATAGCAACCTCTGACCAATCGCTATGAAACGATGGCGCAAGCCCCTTCTATACCTCGTTGTCGCCTACCTGATCCTCTTGCTAGGCCCAATTGCTGGGTTGGACATACCCCGAATTATGGGGGATATCGCTCGTGACCCTCAAGTTTTGATCCAACAAATCTTGGTGGGTCTCGTCAACGGCGGGATCATTGCCATTATTGCCCTGGGTTACACTTTGGTCTACGGCATTATTGAGCTGATCAATTTTGCTCATGGGGACTTGTATATGTTAGGTGCATTTGCCTCCCTCACGGCCATTGGTGCCTTTGGGGCTACAGATGGGGCCTCTCTGCAAGTGGCTATCCCAGCGATGTTAGTGGGCTTAATCATCGCAACTGTTTTTTGTGCGGGCCTAAACATTCTGACGGAACGATACGCCTACCGACCGTTACGGAATGCCCCCCGGCTTGCACCGTTAATCTCAGCCATTGGAGTGTCGTTTATTTTCCAAAACATGGGATTGTTTTGGGGCGGACTTAAATCGTTTATCCCTGTCATGGGAGCCAATGCAGCGGCACCTAAAAGCTTTCCTGATTTATTGCCCCGAATTGATATTCTCAAAGCAATGGGCATTGAGTCTGGTATTGTCTTTACCACTAAAGACTTAATTGTGTTAGTTGTTGCCGTGGCGTTAATGGTGGGACTACATCTATTTGTGCAGTACACGCGTCTGGGGAAAGCGATGCGGGCAACCGCTCAGAATCGGGATGCGGCGCTGATTATGGGGATCGATGTCGATCGGATTATTGCGCTGACATTTTTGATTGGTGGGGCATTGGCGGGAGCGGCGGGGCTGCTGGTTGGACTCTACAACAACACCATTGTGTTTACGATGGGCTTTACGGCCGGGTTACGTGCCTTTACGGCTGCCGTGTTAGGCGGAATTGGCAACATCATTGGTGCCATGTTGGGTGGAGTGTTAATTGGGCTGCTTTCTGCATTAAGTGACCAGTATCTCTCTAGTCGTTGGACTAATGCTTGGGTGTTTGCCGTCTTAGTGATTATTTTGGCATTCCGACCTGGGGGTTTATTGGGAGAGAATGTTCAGGAAAAGGTATGAAATTTGGGTAATGAATCATATAGCAATCCTAAATCATTTGTGAGATTTGATTCTTTTTAACAAACCACAGAGACACAAAGGTCTCAGAGGAGAGAAAGGGAGGTTTTAATGAATCATTTAGGACTGCTATAGGTCATAGATAAAAGTGGATAAAAGTAATTGCTATTACCCATTAGGGATATGACACAGCAGATTATTAAGGCAATTAAATCGAGTGGTATTTTAGGCGCGATCGCAGTTTTAACCGTACTGCTATTTAGCGGTTGGAGTGGTGCGGTGATCGGTTGGTTACTGGGTTCGGCAGCGGGTTTTATGCGCTGTCAAGGAAAGAGGGTTTCCACACCGCAAGAGGGAGTACGCCTCGGCGCGATCGCAGGGCTTGAATTGGGAATTTGGCTGTTAATCGCTAGCCTGTTGCAAGCACTGTTAGCACCAGTTTTAGGGCAACCGACAGTCAGCCTATCGGACAGTTTTCAGTATGGTATCTTGGCTCTGGTCGTTGCCACTTTAGCCGCAGGAGTTATGGGAGCCTTGCAAGGTTTACCCAATGAACGCAGGAGAACAGCAACGCTGGTAACCCTAGCCTTTATTTTGATTATCTTTCCTTTTGTT